>JANQSK010000413.1 GCA_028284105.1 Anaerolineae bacterium | reverse complement strand
CCGGAAGGAACGGCCGTTATCATGAACATTCCTCAGCACCACTACCCGCTCATCCAAGCCTTCTTTGATATTCAAACTGAAGAAAGACTCAAACTTTATGTTTTAAGTGAAGAACGCCCCGATCCCATCATTAATATTTTGGTGACCCAAGATCACCATCCAAATGGGTATCCTCGATTTTTGATCCGCGCAAATGATGATCCGGTACGACCCGTTGGGGCTGCATCTGGTCTCAATTGGATGGGACCCCGCTTTGCTGAAATATCGGTGAATACCAATCCGTCCTATCGCCGCCGAGGATGGGGGAAAAGCGTAGTTTCATCGATGGTTCAGTACGTTCTTGGAAACGGCCGTGAGCCACTTTATGCGGTGGCTGAACAAAATCAAGCCTCTATTCAGTTAGCTGAATCTGTTGGATTTGTTTATGCTGGTGTACAGCAATATTTGATTCAAGGCGTCCTTCGGCCTAACCCATTACGAACCCCATAAATGAGGGTGGTGACACCCGATTTTCATGCATCAAAATTTTTTGCGATCAAGACATTGAAAAAGTCTGTTTCACTCCTTCAATTCTAACGATTTTCCTTGCTTCCTTTACGCCTTTTTAACGCTATAAAAGTGCTGTGAAATGTCACTCTGATCGATTGACTTTGGGGGTGCTGAAATGTTAATTTGTACCTAGTTCTGAGACGTATTGGTAATCAAATCAAGTGATGTATTGGTAATAAATTGTAATGAAGAAAGCACCATTCAAAACGTAATTCAGAATGGTGCTTTTATTTTTGATTCAAAATAGAACTAGCTTATCTGATGTAAGTGTAGTGGAGGCAAGTAACAACATGGAAGTAAAAACTAAAGGCGTCGTCAAGTGGTTTAGTCGGTTAAAAGGGTACGGTTTTATCAACCCAGATGATGGTGGACAGGAAGTATTCGTCCATTACACCGCTATCGAAGGTGAAGGATATCGTAACCTTTACGAAGGTGATAAAGTAGAGTTTGAATTAGTTGATCGCGGTCGTGGTCCTCAAGCTCAAAATGTTGTTAATCAACGTAGTTTTGGCCCTTCACAATAAAGAAAATTTTTAACTTAGAACAAAAATTTGAAGCCCATCAAATCAGCGATTTGATGGGCTTTTTAGTTATTATCCCCTATTTACCTTATTGCCTGCGTGTCTTAATATTTGGCACATGTCGAAAAATAAAATTCTCGTAGTAGATGATGAAACATCTCTAGTCCAGTTATGTAAGTTCATCTTGGAACAGGCTGGTTATACGGTGCGTGGTGCCTATAGTGGGCAACAGGCCTTGAAGATTATCAAAAATGAAATCCCAGACGTCATCATATTAGATGTGATGATGCCAGGGATGACAGGCATTGAAGTGTGCCAGAGCATTCGAGATGAATTTGGTCATGAACGGCCGTATATTCTCATGTACACAGCAGATGCACGTGATAGCACCCGTGAAAGCTGTATGAATGCCGGTGCCGATAAGTTTGTAACGAAATCAACCTCGCCATTTGACCTCCCACGCCAATTCGAAGATCAAATCATTGAATCCTAAAGCTTAGAAAGGAATGTTTGAGCAAGCGCACTGTTTGCTTTCATCCGTCGCACCATGAAATCAACAATGAATGGGAAGCGCATAAATGTACGCTGCATGGTGTATGAGCGTTTCATACTGTCCCACATTTCTTCATCACATCGTTGCTCATAAACTTTCAAAAATTCCCGACTTGTATCTCCTTTCGAAAAGGCAGCTTCAATCGTTTCTGCAGCAACGCGAGCTGAGATCATTGAGTTGTGAATACCACCTCCTGTGAGCGGA
>JANQSK010000396.1 GCA_028284105.1 Anaerolineae bacterium | reverse complement strand
TCGACGACGGTTCTTGGGAACTCGTTGACGATCAATGGGTGCCTGGCTGGGACAACCAAGAAGCATTGGTCATCTTTGAACAAATTTTGACCGCTGCTGACGGCGATGTTTCTGCTGTTTTTGCTGCTAACGACGGTTTGGCAAACGCAGTGATCTCTGCCTTCAAAAACGCTGGTGTAAGCCCTGCTGAAGCAGGTATCCCAATTTCGGGTCAGGATGCAACTGTTGGTGGTATGCAAAACGTTCTTGCTGGCGACCAAGCCATGAGCGTTTACAAACCCATTAAAGCAGAAGCAGCGGCAGCCGCAGAAGCAGCCATCTTGCTCCTCAATGGTGGCGACATCACGACACTCACTGGTGGTTTAACTCTCAATAACGGTACGAATGACATCCCCTTCATCGCTTTGGACCCAATTGGTGTCACCAAAGACAACATTGCTGATACCGTGATTGCTGACGGATTCCGCACTTGGGAAGAAATCTGCGTCGGTGACTTCTCTCAATATTGCCCTGATGCTGAAGGCTCAGCTGAACCAACCATTGAAGAGGCATCTGATGTTGATGGCTCCATCTGGGTGCTTTTGCCAGACTCTGCTTCATCAGCGCGTTGGGAAACTGATGACCGCCGCTTTTTTGAAGAAGCGTTTGAGGCGGCTGGGGTTGAATACAACATCGTCAATGCTGAAGGAGATGCGCAAACCCAACAAGCCCAAGCTGAACAAGCTATCACGGCCGGTGCCAAAGTCATCTTGATTGTGAACTTGGACTCTGGTTCAGCGGCTGCCATCATTGCCAATGCGCGTGATGCTGGGGTTGCCGTAGTCGATTATGATCGTCTTACTGTTGAGGGTCCTGGGGCTGATATTTATGTGAGTTTTGACAATGTTCAAGTAGGTGCCACGATGGGGCAGGTGCTTGAACCGCTGATTGATGCCCAAGATGGTACGCCAAATGTTGTTTTGCTCAATGGTGGGCCAACTGACAACAATGCCACCTTATTCCGCGAAGGCTATTTAGCCACAGCCCAACCACATTTTGATGATGGCACATGGAACTGGGTTGATGATCAATGGGTGCCTGGCTGGGACAACCAAGAAGCGTTGGTTGTCTTCGAACAAATCTTAACTGCTGCTGGTGGCGATGTCTCTGCTGTCTTTGCTGCAAATGATGGGTTAGCCAATGCTGTCATCTCTGCTTTTAAGAACGCAGGTATCAGCCCAGCTGAAGCCGGTATTCCTATTTCAGGTCAAGATGCGACCGTTGGTGGCATCCAAAATATCTTGGCTGGGGATCAAGCGATGACGGTTTATAAACCGATCAAGGCAGAAGCTTTCGCTGCGGCTGAAGCAGCAATTGCTTTACTAAGAGGTGATGACTTAACCGAATTAACAGGTGGTTTAACCCTCAATAATGGCACCAACGACATTCCATTCCTAGCTCTTGACCCAATTGGTGTTACCAAAGACAACATTGCTGATACCGTGATTGCTGATGGTTTCCGTACTTGGGAAGAAATTTGCGTCGGTGATTTCGAGCAATATTGCCCATAGTTACCTGATTAAGGGAAGGCAATCTAACTCAGATTGCCTTCTTTTTCCCAAAACTTTGGCAACACTTTGGTTACTTGTAAAATAAAGGAAGAAAAGATCTAGAGGAAGAGGTGACTTAATGTCAGAATCTGCTTTGCTTGAACTAAAAGGTGTTTCAAAGAACTTTGGTGCAGTTCAAGCATTAACAAAAGTAGACTTTGCCGTACGTGAAGGTGAAGTCATGGCCTTAGTTGGTGACAACGGGGCAGGAAAGTCAACCCTTATCAAGGGGATAGCCGGCATTCACACATTTGAAGAAGGTCAAATTTATTTTGATAGTAAACCTGTAAAGATCACAGGACCACGCGACACGGCCGATTTAGGCATTGAGGTGGTTTATCAAGATTTAGCTCTGGCCGATAATTTAGATGTGGTCGCTAATATGTTTTTAGGCCGTGAAAACACACGGTTCGGAGAGGGGAGCACCATTAAGCAGATTGTTGATTTAATTATGCTGATTCCTCGTTTAATAGGGAAAGGGTTGAGCTTTGTATTAGACCTCTTAGATAGTGGACTTAGCTCTATTATTAATTTGGGCGTTATTGGTAGTCCATTACGCCCGATTCGCTGGATATTGCGTGTTCTGCGTGAAGTAGCGGGCGTTCGGAAAATCTTCTTGTCTGTTGTTGAAGAAGCAACCATGGAACAGGCTTCATTAAAAACATTAGATTCATTATCAGTCACAACTATCCGCTCCGTTCGGCAAGCAGTGGCTGGGTTATCTGGTGGGCAACGACAAGCGATTGCGGTAGCGAAAGCGGTAATGTGGAACTCTCGATTGGTTATTCTTGATGAACCAACAGCGGCCTTGGGTGTTGCTCAAACACGCCAAGTTTTAGATCTCGTTCGCCGTTTAGCAGATAGAGGGTTAGCCGTTGTGCTGATTTCCCATAATTTACACGATATTTTCGAAGTTGCTGACAAAATTACAGTGCTTCGTTTAGGTCAGAAAGTTGCTGAATTCCAGGCATCTGAGACCACACAGCAAGAAATTGTTCATGCCATTACAGCAGGTCAATTAAATACTGTGCCAGGGATGCAGGAGGCAGCAGCATGAGCGATACAGTAAACAATGTTCAAACGGGTGATGGAGCAAATAGCATGAATAGTGAAGAATCATTTGGTTCATATGTACAGGGGTGGTTTAAACGAATTCGTTCAGGTGATTTAGGCTCTTTGCCAATTATCATCGGGTTGATTGTGATTGCCGCAACATTTGGTTCGATTGAACCCATCTTTTTTAGTGGTCGTAACTTTGTGAATCTTTTGTTGCAAATGGCGGGGTATGCGGCATTGGCGATTGGGGTTGTGTTTGTTCTGTTAATTGCAGAAATTGACCTTTCAATTGGTTTTGTAAGCGCTGTTGGTAGTGTTGCAATGACATTGCTTTTGCTTGAGTCTGGTTCAAACTGGCCATGGCCACTCGCCGTTGGCGCTGCATTAGTTGTTACTTCCCTCATAGGACTTCTACATGGCATCATTATTACTAAAGCGGGCGTTCCCTCGTTTGTTGTGACCTTAGCAGGTCTGCTAGCTTGGAGTGGTGTGGTGCTGATTATGACCACCCAATATTCACAAGCGGGCACCATTGTGATTCAAAATGATGTTGTTATTGCCATTGCCAATGAATTTTTAGAACCAATGTGGGGATGGGTGCTGTTTGCTATTGTTGTGATTGGATATACAGCACAACAACTATTGCAACGACGCTCTTTGATCCGTCAAAATCTTTCTCCAAAGCCGATTGCTGTCTTCGTTTTGCAAATCCTTGGATTAACGGCCGTTATGGGTTTCATTGTTTGGTATGCAAACACAGATCGCGGTGTCCCCGTTGTGGCAGTCATTATCCTTGTCTTGCTCGTCTTCTGGTCATTTATTGCCAATCAAACACGATTCGGCCGTTACGTTTACGCTGTGGGTGGAAATCCAGAAGCTGCTCGGCGTGCTGGTATTAATGTGGACCAAATCCGAATCACGGTATTTATGATTTCAAGCTTTATGGCTGGCGTAGGGGGAATCATTCTGGCATCACGCCTGCGATCTGTAGCAACCAATACTGGTGGTGGCAATCTGTTGTTAAACGCTATTGCTGCAGCTGTTATTGGTGGAACGAGCCTGTTTGGTGGTAGTGGTCGTGTTTCAAGTGCATTGCTCGGTGCTCTCGTGATTGCGTCCGTAGAAAACGGGATGAGCCTTCTCGGGCTGGCCTCGGGTGAAAAGTTCGTTGTGAACGGTATTGTTCTTTTAGCAGCCGTTTTGGTAGATGCGTTCTCACGTCGTAGTCGTCAATCATCAGGTATTGCTTAAACGAAAAAATGAAGTTGGTAGTGGGTGGTGCTTATATGAACAAATTACAGATTAAATCGCTCACTATCACCTTTTTATTTATTTTAATTGTTGGTGCCTTCCTTTCATCTTGTGTTATCTCCCAGCCTGTAGAAAAACAACCTGTCTATTTTGAAAATGTAGCCCAAGAAGTTGGACTCGACTTCCAGCATGGTTCTTTCCGCTGGGAAATGTCAGGAGACCCTGTCGCCATGATGGGAAGTGGATTATGTTGGCTTGATTACGATAATGATGGCTGGCTCGACCTCTATGTCGTCAACTCATACGCTGTTTTAGAATCTGGAGAGTGGGATCGGAATGGTGGCAAGCCTGAAAGCACGCTGTTTCGCAATGAAAACGGCCGTTTCTCCGATGTAGGCAAAGACACCGGCACAAATTTCCCGATTCGCGGGAATGGATGTGTGGCCGCAGACCTCAATCTAGATGGGTATACCGATATTTTCATCACAACCTCCCGTGTGAACCTCTTACTGTGGAACAATGGAGATGGCACCTTTAGCGAAGGGGCTGAGCTCGCTGGTGTAAACGCATATGGCTGGCAAACGGCCGTTTCTATTGGTGATTTAAACGGTGATAGTTGGCCAGATATTTTTGTCGCTGGCTACGTAGATATCAACAATCAAATTGAAGGAGCCACCATGGGGTTCCCAAACACCAACTATGGCATGAGGGATTTGCTTTACATCAGCAATGGGCCTGATGCCCAAGGCTCAGTATCCTTCCGTGAGGTTGGTGAAATTGTGGGTTTAGAAACGGCCGATTTTGAGTATGGCTTGGGTTCTGTTTTCTCTGATTTTGATGGAGATGGAGATCTTGATATTTATGTCGCGAATGACACTAACCCCAATCGACTGTACGAAAATCGACAGATTTTGAGCGATCCATCAAATATTGGCATCCGCTTTGATGAAATTGGGGCTCAATCTGAAACAAATGACACAAAAAGTGGTATGGGTGTTGCCAGTGGGGATATGGACGGAGACGGCCGTTCCGATCTATTCGTCACCAATATGGGCCACCAACTTCACTCTGTTTATCAAAACCGCAGCGAAAATAGTGTCGGGTTTAATGATTGGGCACCCACCATGGGGATTCCTGAGATTGGCGCTGGCTGGACGGGCTGGGGAACAAGCTGGGCTGATTTTGATTTAGATTCCGATTTAGATCTTTTTGTCGCGAACGGGGCTATTCCCGTTTTGGATTTAGAAGCTGACAAAATGCTAGCACAGCTATTTGAAAATTTAACTGCTCAAGAATCAGCCGGTCAATTTGCTGAATGGACACAGCAAGCAGGAATCGAAGCGATTGGGCCTGTTTTAGGTCGTGGCAGCGCTGTAGCTGATTTTGATAATGATGGCGATCTTGATATTGCTATCAATCAGACGGGTGGCGAGCTTCTCCTGTTAGAGAATCAGCAACAGGGTGGTAATTGGCTCATGGTTGATTTGGGAACGGGTGCAAGCGGGGCGACGGTAACGGCCGTTTTGCCCGATGGCCGTGAAATCCATCGCGAAATGCTTACAGGCAGTAGCTATCTTTCTTCAGAAGACCCAAGATGTCATTTGGGATTAGGTGACAACAGTAGAGTCTCTCGATTAATCATTACTTGGCCAGATCAAAGCGAAACTATTCTGCGGAATGTGCGGGCAAATCAGTTGATTGAAGTGTCACAATCCTAAAATTTCACGGCTTATTCCTGCTCTGTAACGATTTTGTAAGTAAATCCCTCCTCTTTTTTCATTTTTATTCAATAAACTCAATAATGTAAGTTTTATTCCAATCATGGGGTCTAACTTGCATATACCATCATCAAATGGGCATTGACGAATAGGAATAAAAACAGCATGAATGTGTATCGGAAAATTGTATTAGGCATGGTTGCAAGCAACTCAATTGGTGCCTTTCTTATCTTTTTCTATTTCGCCAACATCGACTTAGAGTCATTTAGAAACAATCAAGCATTTTGGGAAGGGAGCACAGCGGATTGGACAACCTTTACAGTTGTGCTGATTGTATTAGCCATTCTTGGTGCCGTCGTGGCAGGCTATTTTGGCAGTCGATTGGCCTTATGGGAAAAAGAAATAAAAGAAGGTCTCCCCATCTCTAAATTGCCACCCAATATACGCCTGTGGGCTCAAGGGTATCCCTTGTTAATTGCATCGATTAGTTTAGCCAGTTGGATCATCGCTGGTTTGTTTTTTGCGCAGGGTGGCCTAAATGGCATGTCAACGACTTTCAACACTTTCATTCGAACCTTCGTTGGCATATCGATTGTCGGTGGCATTACGACGGCTTCGCTTGTTTTCCTATTAACCGATGCTTTCTGGCGTGAAAAACTGCCTCTCTTTTTCCCACACGGACAGTTCCAAAGACTGTTTTTACCCCGTATTACAATTCGATACCGGCTTGTCGCTGGATTTTTACTAACAGGATTTGTTCCCTTGCTCATCTTAGCAACCAGTACGCGAAATGGGGCATTAATGGTCATGCTCTCAGACCAAGACCCCTACGAATTGGTCAATCAGCTTGAGCGTGTTGTGCTTTTTGTCGTTCTCGTCGCCTTGGTCAGTAACTTCTTTTTGAGTTATTTGACTGCACGGAGTGTTTTACGGCCGTTAAACCGGCTCACAAACGCCATGGGCGAAGTATCCCAAGGGAATCTTTCTCATCAAGTACCTATCACAGCAAATGACGAAGTTGGCGATTTATCAACTCATTTTAACAACATGGTTAATCAGCTTGGGCAGAGCCAGCGCATGAGAGACCTGTTTGGGCGATATGTGAGTAAAGAGGTTGCTGAACGGGTTATTTCTGACGGAGCTGACCTAGGGGGTGAAGATGTCGCGGCAACAGCATTGTTTGCAGATATTCGCGATTTTACAGGATTGTCTGAACGTTTACCGGCCCATCAAGTGGTAGATATCTTGAATCGTTACTACACGCGCATGGTAGATGTGATTGTGGCAGAAGGGGGTATTGTCAATAAATTTGGTGGAGATTCATTGCTGGCAATTTTTGGGGTTCCCATTCGGCAGCCCGACCATGCGCTGCGTGCAGTTCGTGCGGCTTGGCAAATGAATCGAGCGCTCGCTGAATTTAATGCTGAACAAATTTCGCTAGGTTTACCGCCACTCACAATAGGAATCGGTGTGTCATCTGGTGAGATGATTGCTGGCAATATTGGCGGAGAAGCACGTCTCGAATATACCGTTATTGGTGACCCCGTCAATGTCGCTTCCCGTTTGGAATCATTAACAAAACAATTCGATAAAACGATTCTTATTAGCGAAGATACCGCGAATTTAATTAACGACGCATCTACTAAATTTGAACCTGTTGAAAAAGTAAAAGTGAAGGGTAAAACGGAGCCCAAATTGATTTATGGACTTGTCGCCACGTAATTAAAAAGCCCTATCAAAAATAGGGCTTTTTTTATTTCTAAAAATTATTGTTTTGAGTTAGCGTAGTTGTGGATGTAATCCGGTACATCAACGCCATCTTTGAGAAGCGGGTCAACTTCAAGCTCCCCAAACACAGTCCGCATCGGTAGAACCCCAGCCCAAATATCTAACGCATAATCTTCATCATCATCCCCAGGTGGGCCAACGCGAATCTTAGCTGAGGCCGTATCAATGGGTATCGTGACGATTTTTGTTGCTTTAGACTCATTTGGTGTGGGTTGTCGGGCATCAGCCCAGCGTCCAGGAATGAGTTTTTCAGTAAAGACTTCAAGCGCTTCCATTTTCTCATCTGGATCTTCGATCAGGCGACCTTTGCCAAACAAGACAGCTGATCGATAGTTCATTGAATGATGGAAAACGGAACGTGCTAATACAAGACCGTCTAAATGAGTCACTGTAATACAAAGTTCTGCACCGGTTGCAACGTGATTAAGCATACGGCTAGTTGTTGCACCATGAAGCAAAATATTGTCACCTTGTCTCGCATGTATGGTAGGAATGACAATGGGACGGCCGTCTATTGCCATCCCCACATGACAAATCAGAGAATCATCAACAATGCTATAGATGGTTTCCTTATCATAGTGACCTCTTTTAGGAAGCCGCTTTACTTTGTTTAGATCAGTTTTAGGAAAATCGCTCATACTTACCTCTTCAATATGTTTTTCTCTTTAATTATTCTAACGGGATATCTGGCACCCAAATATATCCGTCTGCATCCATAATGTGGGCCTCACGAAGACCATGATCAGGTTGATCTTTGGTTGGAACTAAGATAGTGTAGCCAAGTTTACGAGCCTGTGCTTCTGCCTCATCAGGATTGCGTCCGTGGAGTCGAAACTCTGCCCCAACACCTCGTGTTGATACACCTTGAATATGTTGATACATGGCATGTTTATCATAGGTATGGTCTGAATGAATCATCCATTGATGCCCCTGCCACGACACAATTGAAATGTCAGGATCAGAATAAAAAACATCAACACCTAGCACCTGTTGATGAAACTCCATTGCCTTATCCATATCCTTCACAAGAATATTAAGCATAAATCCTGTGAGAGAACGGCCGTATTCATCTGGCGGCATAAAGGGATCGCCCTGTCTCTTCTTCATAAACACCTCCTATCGTCCAATTATGCAACTATAGGGCAAAATTGGTTTTGCCACTATATCCAATTATGATAAATTCAAGCATACCAATTGGAGGTTGTTTGATTTGAATTCAACAACACTAGCAGGAATAGAACTCGATAAACAAAGTAAACGGCCGTTGCACCGTCAGCTATATGATGGGATTCGGCAGCTTATCTTGGCAAACATTTTACTGCCGGGTGATCAAATTCCTCCGACTCGTCAGCTTTGCCAGGATTTAAGCCTATCAAGAAGCACCATAGTTGACGCATTGTCACAACTGAGAGCGGAAGGGTATTTGGAAAGCTGGGTAGGACGAGGCACTTTTGTATCAAATATGCTTCCAGAAGTAGCGACACATGTAGTTAATCCAGAATTTGAGCAAGAAGTACCAACAAAACAAAGT
Organism: Anaerolineae bacterium; assembly: GCA_028284105.1. GTDB lineage: Bacteria > Chloroflexota > Anaerolineae > Promineifilales > Promineifilaceae > QQUD01. The sequence continues at coordinate 3,420 of JANQSK010000396.1, read as the reverse complement.
ATAGAACAGAGTTTATCAAGGAGGGGGCGTGCATTAACGGCCGTTCCTGTTACAAACGCATCAAAATCCGGTATTTTTCGTTCAGGCATGCCAGACACGTCACAATTTCCTTTTAAAACGTGGCAAAAGATATTGCAAAAGCATTGGTCAGCTCCACAAATTCAAAATCTAGGATACGGAAATTCAGCTGGGTATTTTCCTTTGCGTGAAACGATAGCCCAACATGTAAGGCTAGCCAGAGGGGTTCAGTGCCAACCAGAACAGGTCATGATCACAGCTGGGGCACAACAAGCACTTTTTCTGATTGCGAACTTGCTTCTTGATCAAAATGATTCGGTCTGGGTCGAAAATCCAGGTTACAACGGCGCCCACCTTGCTTTTAAGGCCGCAGGTGCCCATCTTATTCCTGTTTCTGTTGACGAAAATGGGGTCATTGTTGAAGAGGGGATAATCAAAGCCTCTGAAGCAAAAATAGCCTATATCTGCCCATCCCATCAATATCCGTTGGGGGGAACGTTGCCACTCTCACGAAGAATGCAACTGCTTGAATGGGCGAATAGCCAAAAAGCTTGGATAATTGAAGACGATTATGACAGTGAATATCGATACACGGGACATCCTCTTGCATCACTTCAAGGGTTGGACAAAAGCTATCGTGTTATCTATATGGGCACGTTTAGCAAAGTGCTTTTTCCTTCTCTCAGGCTAGGTTATTTGATTGTTCCCCCTCAACTCATACAGCCCTTTGAAAAAGCTAGAGAAGCTATTGATCGGGGCTCAGCTTTTATTACACAAATGGCGCTCAATGAATTCATGGTAGAAGGTCATTTCGCCCGTCACATTCGCCGCTCAAGGGTGCTTTATGCCCAACGACAACAGGCGCTCTTAGAAGCAATTGCTAAATTGTGTCCGGATTTGTTTGAAACACGGCCGTTTCCAGCAGGAATGCATCTTTTGGGTTGGCTACCTAAAGATTGGTCAGATATTGAGACAGCTGAAAAGCTCTATCCTCTAGGCATCTCTGCGGCACCACTATCAAATTACGCCTTGACACCTTTGGAGCGAGGTGGGCTGTTATTTGGCTATGCGGCACATAATGAAACGGTGATTTGGGAAACGGTAAAGTTGATTTCTGAATCGTTGCGGAAATAAAAAAAGAGCCTCTATTTTTGAAATAGAGGCTCTTAATGAGAATTCGAATTACTCTGGTATCTAGTTCAATGTTGCCGTTGAGAAAACCACATGGAATGGTTGGCAATAAATCACAATACTTGAATATTGACTTAAATCAATATCTGCGGGAATTTCATAGTTTTGATTCCCCATGTTCCCTTTGAGAGACCCTAAATCGATATAATCATCACCAATATCGCCACGGCTTGTAGGGTTAGGGTTTGAAGAAAGAATAACGTGCAAGTCAGGACCGTTTGTGACCTCAAAATCTTCAAATCGTAAAATGTTAGAACCATCTTCTAATGTATAAATGGTCGCGCTCCCTGCCCCTTGGTGAAAAGCATCTGCATCTTCAAATTGACCTTGAGTCAAAATAGTAGGGCCATCAGCAGCAGGCATGGCTTCATCCATCATGGTGTCTGGCATTTGTGCTGACAAATCAAGCAACCGTTCTTCAACTTGTTCCATTTCAGCATCCGTCAGATTGGTCACGTCTTCCATCGCTGAATTAACTGCTTGCTCAATTTCTTCTGCACTCATATCAGCCGCTTCTTCGACAGTAGGCAAATTCACCGGGAATGCTTCATCTACCGTGTTGTCAATGAAAAGCGGGGAGGCCAAATACCAAGCAGCTGCTAAACCACCAATCACAACAACTGCACCAATCAATATTTTCAAATTATTACTCATTTAAAAACTCCTGTTTTTGTAAATTTCACATAAATCAATCAATAAGTTCACTATCTTAGATGATGTCAGAAGTGTGAGATTTCTTACAAAAAGATAACAAAAAGCCGTATCAGATGCACTGACACGGCTTTTAATCTTGATTTTGCGAAATTAAGGCAATTATTGTGGAAATACAATATTGAGCACTTCGTCGAATGTGCTTACAAAATGGGGGGTAATGCCTTCGCGAATTCTTTCATCTAAATCATCAAAGTCAGCTCTATTATCAGCTGGGAATATGATTTGAGTGACACCAGCCCGTTTTGCTGCAATCAATTTTTCTTTAACACCACCGATTGGCATCACTAAACCTGTTAAAGTGAGTTCACCCGTCATGGCAACGCCTTCAATTGGTGCAATGCCTTTTACAAGCGAGTAAATTGCAGAAGCCATCGTAATACCTGCAGATGGACCATCTTTTGGTGTCGCACCAGCTGGAACGTGAAGGTGAATCAAATTATTCTTGAAGAACTCTGTTGCCTGTTCGTCATCTCGCAACAATGATCGAATGTAGGTAAAAGCAATTTCCGAGGACTCAACCATTACTTGACCAAGCTGACCCGTTTGTTTAAATCCCGGCCCTTTTGCAGGTACTGGAATCGATTCAATGTGAAGCGTTGCGCCACCCATCGATGTGTATGCGAGGCCTGTGATGACACCAACTCGAGGTGATTCAAACGCTTTTTCTTGTGCAAAAACGCGCCGTCCAAGCCACTTGGGGAGCAGATCCGTGTTAATTTCCACAGATTCAGCTTCCTCTTGGACAATTTGCATCACCGATTTGCGAAGTATCTTCTTGATGTTGTTCTCTAAATTACGAACACCCGCTTCACGAGCGTATCCATCAATCACTTCTTGTAATACATCATCAGGAATCGAAACTTGATCCTTAGTGAGTCCATGTTCTTTTAGCTGTTTAGGAATGAGATAATTGCGAGCAATTTCTTGCTTTTCTTCAAGCACATAGCCGGAAAGCCGAATAATCTCCATACGATCAAGAAGAGGGGCAGGAATTGTTTCAAGCTGATTGGCTGTAGCTATAAAGAGCGCTTTCGATAAGTCAAAACGAACATCGAGGTAATGATCTAAGAACTCTTTATTTTGTTCAGGATCTAACACTTCGAGTAAAGCTGAAGCGGGATCACCACGGAAGCTTGCCCCAATTTTGTCAATTTCATCAATCATGATGACAGGATTGGCTGTGCCGCTCGTTTTCATCGCTTGGATAAACTTACCTGGCAAGGCACCGATGTAGGTACGACGATGCCCTTTAATTTCAGCTTCATCACGCATGCCACCGACTGAAAAACGATAGAATTCGCGACCTAATGCCCGAGCAACAGATTGTCCAATCGATGTTTTACCCACACCAGGAGGGCCAACAAGCAAGATGATTGAGCCTGCGAGGTCTCCTTTGATGATACCAACTGACATCAGCTCTAATATACGCTGCTTGACATCTTCCAGGCCATAATGGTCTTCATCGAGAACTTCTGATGCTTTCTTGATGTCGTAATT
>JANQSK010000394.1 GCA_028284105.1 Anaerolineae bacterium | reverse complement strand
TGACGATATTAAGGGCGGTTTCTATAGCCCAACCGCTGGTGTAGTTGATTCTCTTCAAGCGGGGAACCTTATGCGCCAATACGCTATTGACAAAGGTGCCCTCAGCGTCCATTCACAGGTTGAAGTCACTGACATTCATATAGAAAACGGCGTTGTCAAAAGTGTCGAAACAACCGAAGGCACGATTGAAGCTGAGTATGTTTTGATTGCAACAGGTGTTTGGAGTCCACTTCTTGGCAAAATGACCGGTGTAGACATTCCATTAGCCCCGATTGTGCATCAATTTACAACCGTCGGTCCTATCTCCATCTTTGAAGAAACTGAAGGTGAAATCAACTTCCCTCTCATTCGGGATGTGGATAGCAATATGTATCAACGCCAAAATGGAAGCGACCTTGAAATTGGCTCCTACATGCATCGCACAATTATCCACCCACCCGAAGATATTCCATCAAATGAGGAAGCAAGCCTTACCCCAACTGAGTTACCTTTCACTGAAGATGATTTTGATGAAAGCTTCGCTATCGCGCTGGAATTAATGCCTGATATTTTGGACACGGAAGAAGCAGGTCTACGCTATGCAATCAATGGGCTTATGTCTCTGACGCCTGATGGCATGCCAGTCATCGGTGAAGCGCCAAATGTAAAAAATCTATGGTCGGTTGCTGCTATTTGGATTAAGGAAGCCCCAGGATTCGGCCGTGCTGTGGCTGAATTGATGACGCATGGCTACTCAGAAGTGGACATTACCGCTTCAAATATCAGCCGCTTCTACGACCACAATAGCACCAAACATCATGTGCATGAACGCATTTATGAAACGTTCAATCAAATGTACAGCATCATTCATCCATTTGAGCAGTATGCGAGTTCACGCGGTGTTCGATGTGCCCCATTCTATCTTCGAGAAGAAGCGCTGGGCGCATTTTTCTATGAAACTGCGGGTTGGGAACGGCCGAATTGGTATGAACACAACAAGCCGTTACTAGAAAAGTTTGGTGACAAAGTGATGGACCGCCCTGCAGAATGGGATTCTCGCTGGTGGTCACCCATCATTAATGCAGAACATCTGCAAATGCGCGAAACGTGCGGCATGGTTGATTTAACGGCATTTTCCATTTTTGATGTCGTTGGCCCAGGCGTTCTTGATTACATTCAATACCTCACCGTAAACAACATGAACGTCAAAGTTGGTCGTGCTGTTTACACGCCTTTGCTCAATGCCGAAGGGGGCTTCAAAGCTGATTTAACCATCATGCGTCTTGGTGAACATCATTTCCGCATCATCACCGGTGGCGGTTTTGGTAATGTTGATAAGAAATGGTTTAAAGATCATTTACCTTCTGATGGTTCAGTTCACTTCCAAGACCAAACCTCAGCCTATTGCACCATTGGTTTGTGGGGACCAAATGCTCGTAAAGTGCTTGAATCTCTAACCGAAGATGATGTCTCAAACGAAGGGTTCCGATATGGCACGGTTAAAGAAATCAAGCTCCAACAGGTGCGCGTGATGGCGTTCCGCATCTCCTATGTGGGTGAAATGGGTTGGGAACTTTACACAACCATGGACCAAGGGCTTAAACTTTGGGATTTACTTTGGGAAGCGGGTCAAGACCATGGCGTGATTCCAGTCGGACTCGGTGTCTATGGCACAACAGCTCGTCTTGAAAAAGGGTATCGTGCTTTCGGTGCCGAGCTAGAAAGCGAATATAATCCCGTCGAATGTGGATTAGCTCGACCCAAAGTTAAAAAAGCTGACTTTGTAGGCAAAGCCGCTTATCTTAAAGCACGCGAAGAAGGGCCGGCCGCAATTTTGTGCACACTGGCCGTTGATGATCCAACGGAAGCTACCGGCGAGCCTCGTTACATGCTTGGCAGTGAGCCCGTGATGACCTTAGAAGGCGAACGCATAGTCGATAGTAAAGGCCGGGGTTCCTATGTCACATCAGCAGGTTCTGCCCCCTCTATGGGTCAGCATGTATTAATGAGTTATCTCCCACCCGAATTAGCCATTGAAGGTAACAAGTTGATGGTTGAATATTTAGGCGGACAATATACCGTGACGGTTGTTGTCGCTGGTAGTCGTCCGTATTTTGATGCGGATAATGAGAGAATGAAAATATAGTGGTTAGTAGATAGTGGATAGTGGGTAGCAAGCAAATAGTAACTAATCACTCATCGCTACCCACTAACCACTCTTGAAGAGAAGATTATGGACGTATTAGTTTGTATTAAACGTGTCCCTGCTCCTGGGTCAAGGATTGTTTTGACCGAAGATGAGCAGATGATCAACACAAAAAATTTAGGGTTTGCAATTAGTCCACATGAAGAGTGTGCTGTTGAAGAAGCGGTGCAGATCAAAGAAAAGCATGGGGGTGAAACAACTGTTTTAACCCTTGGCGCAGATGTTTCCATTGAGCAATTACGTGGTGCATTGGCGATGGGTATTGATAATGCCGTCTTGCTTGAAACTGACGGTCAGGATTGGGAGCCTATTCCGACGGCAAATGCCATATTGAAATCAATTCAAGAGCAAAAAGAAAACGGCCGTAATTTTGACGCCTACCTCTTTGGTAACGAATCAGCAGATTCTGGAGGGTATCAAGTTGGTGTTCGTATTGCCCATGCTTTAGACATTCCATGCGTCACTGGCATCAAATCCATTGAATTTGTCGATGGAAAAGCGATTGCCCAACGTGAAGCAATTGGTGGCGGCTGGGAAAT
>JANQSK010000388.1 GCA_028284105.1 Anaerolineae bacterium | reverse complement strand
TTATCTACGATCAGCCGTGTGCAGCTGATTTACGTCGCAAGCGGAAACGGGGCAAAGCCCCCATCAAGCCAATGCGCGTCATGATCAATGAAGCGGTATGCGAAGGGTGCGGCGACTGTGGGCAAAAATCAAACTGCCTTAGCGTCTTCCCCGTTCAAACGGAATACGGCCGTAAAACCCAAATCCATCAATCCTCCTGCAACCTCGACTACTCTTGCTTGGATGGCGACTGTCCAGCTTTTGTGGCCGTGACCCCAACCGGAAACGTCAAAGAAAAAGCCCCCGATCGCCTGACCCCAGCCCAGCTGCTGGAAAAGATCGGCGATTTGCCCGAACCTCGCCAGCTGCCAGCCAAAGAAGGGAATGTGTACATGGTTGGAATTGGTGGTACGGGCGTGGTGACCATCAACCAAATTTTAGGAACCGCCGCCATGATTGACGGCAAGACAACCTACAGCCTTGACCAAACGGGCTTGAGCCAAAAAGGGGGGCAGGTTGCCTCCCATCTCAAGGTGTTGTCTGAATCGCGCGACGTGGCAGGTACCATCAGCGCAGGAGATGCTGACACCTACATCTTGTTTGATCTGCTCGGCGGCACGGCCGATAAAAATCTCAAGCTTGCTGACCCTAGCAAGACGCTCGCCATCGTGTCTAGCAGTGAGATTCCAACAGGGGCCATGGTGCGCAATACGGCCGTTGCTTACCCCACTCACAACATCATGCAGCAGCGACTCGAGCAGGTCACACAAAAAGAGAAGAATGTCTATCTTGATGCGATTGGTGTGTCTGAAAAGCTATTCGGTACCCATATGCCTGGCAACATCATGACCATTGGGGCTGCTTATCAAGCGGGAGGCATGCCCATTACGGCTTTGGCGATTGAGCGAGCCATCAAGCTCAATGGCGTCGCGGTTGAATCGAATTTAGCCGCATTTCGAATGGGACGTTTGCTTGTGGCAGATGTTGAGAAAGCAGATGCACTTATTAATCCAGTGGAAGCACCAGTTCAAACTGAACCAGCAGCGATTTCGCCTGTTGCTCAAAAGCTAGTCGATCAAGTCAGTGCATCTGGCGAGCTGCTTCGCTTGCTCCAAATTCGGGTGCCTGAGCTGATCGATTATCAAAATGAAGCGTATGCTCAAAGCTATGTTGATTTTGTGAAGAAGGTGACTGTAGTTGATGAAAACGGCCGTTTATCCGAAGCCGTTGCACGTTACCTGTTCAAGTTGATGGCGTACAAAGATGAATATGAAGTCGCTCGGCTCTATCTCAAGCCTAAATTTGAAGCTGACATCAAAGCCCAATTTGGAGCGAATGCCAAGGTACAATACAAGCTCCATCCTCCGTTTTTGCGCAGCATGGGCATTAACAAGAAGCTGACGCTAGGGCGTTGGTTCAAACCATTCTTCCAGCTTTTGGCCGCTATGCGCTCAATACGCGGTGGAGCACTGGATCTATTTGGTCTGACATCAATGCGGAAAATGGAGCGTGCGCTCATTGAGGAGTACAAGGCGCTCATTGAGGCTGAGCTGGCAGCCCTTTCACCTGACCGATACGAAACTGCCGTTCAGCTTGCAGAGCTCCCCGATATGATCCGCGGATATGAAGAAGTGAAGGAAAAGAATGTGGCGGCGTTTAGAACGGCCGTTGCTAATTTGCAATCAGTAAAATCCCCGATTTAAGTTCTACATTTTAGAGGCACCTTAGCAGGTGCCTCACCCATTTCACGTAAATATAAATAGTCTCCGTATTCCAAAAGCGTCGGAAATGTAACTACCGTTCGTTTAATACTCTGTGGAGGACACAATGAACAATAAACATCGTTATTTACAATTTTCACTTCTATTTTTCTTAAGTTGGACAACATATATCATTTTTGCCATAAACGATATTAATTTTACCAAGGAACGCTTATCAGATGCCTCACTAAGTGAAGGGAATTCAAGTAGCGCTTTCATAGTTGGCAACAAAGAATCAGCTGGTAGCCATATTTTCTGGCATGAAGTTGTTCCTGCTGGAAATACCGACCAATTTTATAGACGATTTCCTGATGGAGAAACCATTAACATATCTGACAGTATCAATAGCAATGGTGATATCCATAGTCGTTATTCAAAAACGATTGTAGGAGATGATGGAATCCCTCATCGTTTATGGATAGAGGAGACAGGGACTGCCGAAGGGTATGATGTTTTCTATTGGACCCCTGAATTAGGAACCGTCCTCTTAACTGATCGCACCCAGTCAGAAGGTAGCCCTAATATACCTGCCCCCAGATTTCGAATGGATTTAGATGATTTAGGAAAAGCCCACATTTTTTGGAATGAAAGTGATGGCAGTCAGGTTTGGTTTTATTGGAATGCTCATGCAAAGGAAACAGTTGAAATTATCAATTATGGAGGCGTTCAATATTTAGAAGGTATCGCTTATTCTTTCTTCACTTATGAGTCAAAAATCTATTTATGGGATTCAGAAAACAATGAAAATGAGATTATCTATGAAATGGATGACTCAATTGATGGATATCCTGTAATTCTAGGAGCCTACCCTCTGGAAAATGGTCAGTTTGATATTTATTTCACCCACAATACATTTGATAATCCATCAGGGAATCCAATGCCCTGCCTTTCTTATGTTAACTCACAGGCTAAAGTAATGGAAACACTATTAACAGCCGAGATAGGCTGCGGCTTTTCAATATCCTCTTTTCGAAGAGACGATTTAGGCAACCATCATGCAGTTCTCACTTTTCGGGACAATGATAAAGTCTACCTTGGCTATTGGAACGAAACATTAACCGAACCAATTGACATTCAACCAGAAGGAACGTTTTTTACAGGCCGATATGGGAGCAGCGTTTCGTCTGATGGCGAATTCCAAATTGCGTGGATTTCGAGAAACGGTTCAACGCTTGAAGACATATATTATTGGAACAGCTCAATGAGTGGTTCTGCAAAAAATATAAGTGCAACATTATTGGGGGATCAAATCATTCCTTCTAGTGGGCGTTATTCCATCCACACTAGTGATTCGGGAATTATGCACATTTTGTGGCAAGAAATAACTGATGCCTATTCACCTTATTCCGAATTGATCTATTGGAGATCAGACTGGGATACGGCACTTTCGCTTGACCAAGAAATTAATGTCCGCTTTGATGCATTTCCAACTTATGCTGTCGATCATAATGACAACTTATACCTCGTGTATCGGGGGGAAGATTCACAAGGTCAAAAAGGTCTTCATTTCTGGGATGGTAGTGAACAAGTAAATACTTTCTTACAGGATGAAGATGGTCTTGTCACTTTTAAGTATTATTTTGATTTCACATCAACTCACAAAGCACATCTGACCTGGCGACAAGACACGAATATTTTTTATTGGAATTCTATGGATGGAACAACTCACGTAACAGATGAAGCAAGCGAACTTAACTTTAATGTCCCCGTCTTCTTGGTGAACGAACTAGATCAAGTTCTTATTACTAATTATCAAGCAAATACTGCTAATGAAGGGGATGACTTATTTATTTTCTGGAGTGATGTACCTGAGGACATCTTAAATGAAACCAATAAAGTATATTTACCGATAATCCAAAAGTAAGCTCTTTAAGATTATCTTAGTTAATACAACATATTTCTGCTAAACATAGTGTTCAAAATTAGTGATTATCTTAAATAGACGTCTTGATAAGACGTCTATTTTTTATTCTTGTTTCCGAGATTACCCAACGGGTTCAACAGATAGCAAGAATTGGAGGGATTGGGCTAGATAAGCGGCCGTTTCTACGGGCGGCAAGCTATAGAAATTGGCCCACGCCTCACTCTTGTAATCGTCATAGGCAGATTCGCGATCAGGGTGAATGGCCAAATACCCAATACGCACCGCATGCCCAATGACAGCATCTGTCACAATGTGATCATCTAGGCGTAGCATTGGATTCTTGCGGAAGAAACTGGTTAACACATTTAGTGATTCAATCGTTAACTGGCGATACTCTGGGGCGGGGACACGGCTCAACAGTTGCTCAATGCGGAATGCAAATGCTTTTTCCCCAGGCGTCATATCTGACAAAATGATGCGACTGTCTAAAGTATTGCGCAGTTCGTAACGATTCCCAATAATCAGCCCGTTGGCATGACGGAATACAGCCCACAATTGCCCGTAAAAATCGGTCGGCATGCGGTAAAGCGTCCCTTGGTGCTGTCGCCACGCGTGCCATCCTTCTTCTGGTATCTCCATCGATTCAATGCCTAAATCAAAATCCCAAACCAAAGGTGAATCTGCATTTTTCATGTGGAGGGCTTCTAGTTGCAGTGTAACGGAATCCATCGACTGGTATTGGGCAATAGCATTATGAACCCGATTCTGAATTTGAGAGGGGGGCATATGCATCAAATTTTCATACGCCTCGGCTTGGGTGATCTGTTGTTCTCGTGCCATCTGTCCGGTCAGCAATGTGATGAGATATCCCACCCGAATGGTCAGCAATTCATCAAAGAGATGGGGTTTTGCTTTGATGAGCAATCCCAAATAAATCAGGACCTCTTGAGTGAGCACTTTGTCTCGCACATCATCTCTCGAGAAGGTGCGAATCTTTTCAAGCAATTCTCCTGAAGGTAACGGCCGTGTTATTAATGAATCATCACTATACGACTTTCCAACTAGAATTAATTTCTGCTGAACCAAGATTGCACTGACTGAACTAAGTAGGTCGATGTCGACTTGGTCTAAAAGACCTGAGGCCCTCCGAACAACTGCCCACAGTCGTAACTGCCCCGCCTGTTCATAAATCCCTTCGAGCCACTGGTAAGCAGAATAGGGTTCATTGTTCACAGGAATTTGGGTCTCAACCCCTTTTTGGGCAACGATTGCCGCGAGAAGTTCGACTTGTTCATACAGATTATGGGTTTGGTAGAGTCGCTGAATGAGTACGGCCGTATCTTGTTCAAACTCAATTGCTAAAGCCCCCTCTTTATCAATCGGAACATGGGCGTTGGGATCAGACTCTAGTTCAAATTGCGCCATTTGGAGATTGCCAAGCCGGGTATCTAATTCCAAATCGTGCAAATCATCGATACGCTCAAACGTCGCTGTTGAAAGGAGCTGATTGAGATTGTCAGAATGGACGGGCACGCCATCCACTTCACCCGCACGAATGTGATTGATGAGCTCATAAAAAGCGGCTCGATCATCATTGAGTAGTGACCGCGTCAAGAAAATGGTGACAGTTGGTCGCCCAAGATCGGTCCAATGACGATGAATGTAGGAAAGCTCGCTTTTAAAGCGTTGAACTAAGAAGTTGAGATCATATGCTAAATAGAACGCCTGCTGCATAAAGAAGGACGCTAAAAAGACAATCGTTTTGCCCTGCAGCTTATAAAGTCGACTGGTTGATAAGCTTTTGTGCGCACGGGAAGAACGGCCATTTAAGCCCAACTTATCATTACGCCCCACCTGCCCAAATACTCGCACAAGCTCATGTGGAGGAAGCACCACAATCGGCTCAAGCGTATCAACCGTTTCAGCCAAAACACCATGAACCGCCAACTCTTGTTTTAACGCTTCATCTTCGGCTAGAAAAGAAATCTGCACAACGGGCCGTCGAGCAACACCTAAATGTCGCCGACCAAGCGGATCGATATCCCCGGGATGCAGCACCCCTTCTCGAATCATCTTCCCTAAAAAGTAAAGGCTTTGTGCCCAAACCAACGGCATATTCTCATTGGGCAATCTTTTTTGAGAGTTGGGTTGGGCTTTTTCTGCTTCGATGGCATCTTCAGGCACGTAATACAGTTCAGGCAGCAGCTTTTGGCCACCTCGTTCAACCATAACGGCTTCAAGTCGCTGCTCCATCTCATCAATTTGAGCGTGATTATTGGTAAACAGGCCGTCTAAGTAGAGATAGGTATAGAAAAGGGGCCATTCGGACTCAATATCCGTAAACTTTTTAAGTTCCTCTGGTTCATAGTGCAGACGATGCTCGTCTTCGAGTACAGATTGATGCCCATCCCGTAAAAAGCGTTTGAGTCCGTAGTTTCCCTGCAGTTTTGTAATGATCTCACTGCGCGTTTTATTGACGAGTTCTCGGTTATGAATAGCAAAAGCAGGGAAACTAATAATACTCAGCAACGCTGCATCTACTTCTTTGGTAGTGGACTCACGAGGCAGCATCGAGCTCAACGTGATTTCAGCATGGGCAATATTGTCAGGAATAATATGTACCACGGAGGGTTGACCCCCGCGTGCCCCAAAAAGATTAAATCCATTCAGCGCTTCAAGTGCCGCTTTTGCCATGCCAAGCGAGCTCGCGTTCAATTCAGCACTTCCCGAATTTGTTTTAGCGCCCCGTTCCCAAATGCCATAGTCGGGTGTGCGGTAGGCCCGTTCGATGTAGAACACGAGGTTTTGAATAAAGTTGACCTCATCGTGGGTCCAGATAATATCCAAACCTGACGCAATCATTTGTACCGTGATCAACAAGAAGATTGAGGTCGCATCGATTTGTAAATGACCCCATGCATGATCACCCACAACAGGTTCACCTGTCTGGGTATCGTATTTGGCGTGTAGCGCATCATGAAGAAATTGGTTTTGCTTAAACGCCTCAACTTTTTTCGATTGATTCATCATGGAGCGGAGCAATCCACGCATCAATTTGACGCAGCTTTGCTCAAGCTCGAAGCCTCGACCCCCATCATCATCTAATTTTCGATAGGCAAGCGCTAATCCCCAAACGGCCAAAATACTGTATACATTGTCTCGAACCCACGCATCGGTGTAATCGCCGTGAACGGTAACGGCCGTACTTGCCGGCAACAAGCCCGTTATAGGATGTTGTTTATCCAAAATGATGGCTTTGATGGATTCGTAAAATGGATCTAATTTTGTTCGAAGCTGATTGCTATTCATAAAGTCAAATAATAATTCCAACAGATTCTAAATATCTCAAATTATGCCAAATATTTAGATGTTTGTTGATAGGTTAATTTGTACAGGTCTTTTGAACTAGGTTTAAGATGATATTTGCACTTGTTGCGACTGTCACTTTTCTTCTATTTGCCCCGCACCAGCTGCATGAGAAACCATTTGTCCGCCTCAGTTAGCGATGCGGAAAGTAACAAATCAGGCCGACGCTGCCACGTGCGGCGAAGGGATTCTTGGCGACGCCATTGGG
>JANQSK010000383.1 GCA_028284105.1 Anaerolineae bacterium | reverse complement strand
AGATTGGTACTTTGACACGGACAGCCAGTGCGATGGCGTCTGATGAACGGCTATCAATTTCTTGAAGCTCACCATTGACGTCAACAAAGAGACTGGCGTAGAAAACGCCCTCGTTCAAAGCTTTGATCAAAACATGGGAGACTTTTCCGCCCATCACATTGATGACATTTTTTAATAAATCGTGGGTGACTGGACGCGCAACTTCAACATCTTGTAGTTCGATGGTGATGGCATCAGCCTCATATGGCCCTATCCAAATCGGTAGTTGACGTTCGCTATCAATTTCTTTGAGAACAACAATGCGATGCTGTGAAACCAAACTGATGCGAATGCTATCGACAACAACTTCGATCATGATTTTCCTCTGCGAATAGTTTGATAAAAAAACGGCCGTTTACGAAACCAGCCGATCTAATAGATTTACCCAAGGTGGAGAACAAAAAGTTCTTTGATTTAGAATGCCCAATATGAGCAATTGTTCCCCTTACGAATTACTGATCATTGTAGCATAAAAACAAAAATCAATCATCAGTCACCCATTCCCCACTCATCAATTTGACAAGACCCATTCAGAGCCATTTAGTGAGAAATTTAGTTCCGTTAATTCGAGATTGCCTTGGCGTGTTGCAATCACAGAGGCGCTGTTGCCAAATATTCCGACCGTCTGCACCGCATACCCCCGTGCAGTTGCCGTGCGAACTACGTTTAAATAGTTCATTGAGAGTGGATCAATAAAGGTGCCATTATGGGTTAGAACGCGTTCAATGCTATCCAAATGAGCATTAGAACGTGCAAAGTCACCAGCACGTAATGCGTCCTCAGCAGCGCGAAGCATCACTTCTAAGGTGACGTTGAGCTCCGAGTTGGGATGTCGCGTTAAGTCGGCTGGATTCCCAGAAGATTCCAGTTCTTGTGGGTAAGGGAGCCAGGCCGTCAAAAAGTATGCTGTGGGATCATAAAAACGCTGATAGGTGCGCATTGTTTCGTAAAAACGGATGCTGGTTTGCAAATCGCTGTTCATTTCAGCGTTATAAGGCAGTTGGTTGAGGTAATCTATCCAATTTGCTTCCGCTTGGGCAAGGGTGATGCCAAAACTCTGTTGTAAATTGACATCCATTGCCTCAGATAGGGTGGCACCATCATCACGTGTCACATTGGCGTAGAAGGTTTTGAATTGGTTCCAGCCGTATATTTTGATGAGGTAATTGACAAATCCAGCTGCCTGCAAATACCCAATCTCATGCTGTACTGGATAAAAATCATCAATCAAAGCTGACAAAGGAATATAGCGATCAATTTCTAGGAGTGCTGCAGCCCGTTGCTCTATATTTTCAGGTTTATAGTGGCCACCGCTGGCCCATACAGCAACGCCTTCAGCAAGGAAGGTAATACGTCCCGGTGCAAATTGGCGATCGAGCAAATGGACCGCTTCATGAATAAGCACCTGTTGAAGACCCGTGCTGGCATAGTGGCGATCAAGATAGGAGACAACCATTGAATTCCCCGCATATCCGCCTTGCCCAATGACACGATTGACAAGATAGACGTCATATTTTTTATTGATAGGCTCGCTTAATATTGCAGAAGAATGTTGAAAGGCATTTTCAACTTCAATAAGCAGGGACGATAAATCACGATAAGCGGCCGTTTCGCTGACCACATGCACCACACAGCAGTTTGTTTCGGCCGTGACCCAGGTTGCATTTCGCTGTTCTTCAGAAAGCAAACTAGAATCCTCAACGGTTGCGATAAAGGTGACTTGATTGTTCTCAGGATTTTCATCCCCTTGCTGAATTAGATCATCAGGGTCTAAAACAACAGTCACCTGATGATCCCCAACTTGATTTGACGTGTTCCAAACCCATTCATAAAGACCAACGGCATTGTTGGATAGGTTTCTCGCCCCCATAATGTCTTGCACTAGGAGTTGGTCGTTGACCCAAATTTGAACGCGAACGTTTTCGGCTCGAATATTGTTGGGTACATGTGCTAATAGCTGGAACGTTACCAAATCTCCATCATAGATAACGGGTGTTGGGTAAAGAAACACCTGACTAACATCAATGGACAGATCCACAGGGACTGGAGAGGGTGTAATGGTCGCTGGTGGCGGTTCTGTTGGTGGAATGAGGGTAGGTATGTTTGTTGATTGTTCGAGAGGCTCAGGGGGAGCTTCCGGGGTGGCATTTATTGTTGTGGGTTGCTCTGAGATAGGCGAAACGGCCGTATCCGGAGCCCTGCATGCAGCAATCAAGAACAAAAGGAATAATAGATAGAAATGTCGGCGTTTAAAAATCATAAATACAACTGACGTTACAAAAAATTACAGCGTGTAAAACATCAGAGAAGGATCAACCTTCTTCTCCAAAAAAGTGCTGCCCCCGAAAGCTTGAATATCCTAAAACAAACAACACGCTTTATAAACTAAAGACTTTGTTTATTTAGGATTTGTTAAAAATTCTAATAAAAATAACGATAAGTTTTTCCAAAAGCCTTTTTGCTGAACGCTTAATCCAGACCAAATAAGCTTCGGAAGAACTGAATGATTTTTTCCCAAAATGAGAGCTGCGGTGCAGGTGGCGGTTCTGGTGTTGGCGTCGGTGGTGGTGTGGGATCAACCGGTGGTGCTGGGTCTTCAGGTGGCGCTGGCGGTTCTTCAGGTATGAGCTGGGCTTTGAATTTGATTCGGAGCGTTTGCATAACGGCCGTTATATCATTTGCCAAAGCATGTTCAGGGGCTGCGCCCACTTCTCCTGCGAAATGTAGCCCAACTGCCTTTCCAGAAGCTTTATCTACCCAAACGGAACCCGAGTCACCACCTGAGCTGATCTCAACGTTCCCACTTCCCGGCAGCGGAACGATGTGAATGACATTTTGAATCCGCTGTGTACCAGCTGTGCCATAGTTCAAGGAGACCGTCATTTGTACACCGTCGATGAATCCTTCTGTAAAACCTGTAGTGCGCCCGCTTTTGTGCACCTGCATACCCAGC
>JANQSK010001112.1 GCA_028284105.1 Anaerolineae bacterium | reverse complement strand
TTGAGGCGCATTGAAAAAAGGATGCACCCTCTTCAATTCTCCACGCTAGAAGAATATGCGGCTGTGCTGGCGCATTCTCATGATGAAATTGATCTGCTTTTCAAAGATATGCTAATTGGCGTGACAAGCTTCTTTAGAGACCCTGAATCATTTGACAACCTGAAAAAAATGGCTATTTCACCCTTAGTGTTGAAGAAAAAGCAGCATGAGACGATTCGCGTGTGGGTACCAGGCTGCTCGACGGGCGAGGAAGCGTACACATTGGCAATGCTTTTTAGAGAAGTGATGTCCGAAACGGGACGTAAGATCAATGTCAAAATCTTTGCCACCGATATTGATAGAAATGCGATTGATTTTGCAAGCCGAGGATTTTATTCCGCTGCGGCATTGAACAATGTATCTCATGAACGGCGAGAGGCTTTTTTCAATGCACATGGGCAATCCTATGAGATAAAGCGTTACCTCCGAGAAATGATTGTGTTTGCAAAACAGAATTTATTAACAGATCCACCGTTCTCACGGATTGATTTAATTTCTTGCCGTAACCTTTTGATCTACTTTGACCTGCCGTATCAGCGAAAAGCAGGCAATATTTTTCGATTTGGGTTAAATCAAGGAGGGTATCTATTTTTAGGGTCTAGTGAAGTTTTAGATAAAGAAAAGGGCTTTCAAACGATCAGTTCAAAGGATCGTATTTTTGAATATTTAAAGAAAAATCATCGTTTTTCCCAACATGCCCCTCCGCCAAGCATCCAAACATCAGATTTATTAGCGAATCGAACTTACACAAAGGATGAAGCGGTGACCAAGCGCGTTCGTACTCAGATTGAGTATGACAACATGCTTTATAAGGAGCTGCTTGAATCTTTTAATACGGCGTCAATTTTGGTTGATAAAGAGCGGAATATTAAGTATGCATTTGGCGATTTACGGCCGTTTATGACGGTTCCAACCGGAGGACGAATCGAATTTGATATCGTGAATATGGCCAAAGACGCGCTTGCAATTCCACTCAGTACGGCGATTCATAAGGCGTTCAAATTAAATCGTCGAATCGAGTATACGGCCGTATCAATGATGCTTGAAAACAATGAAAAACTGATTGTTGATTTATCCGCCACCCCTGTCAAACTCACATCAGAACAAGAAGCGTTTGCTTTAGTCACGCTTCAATCAAAACAATCAAATACAGATTTAACGGATGAGCTAGAAGATGAGTTGAATGAAGGGTTTAATCAATCCGCTATTGAGCGGATTCAGCAGCTTGAAAAAGAGCTCGAGTTTTCTCAAGAAAATTTGCAGGCAACGATTGAAGAGCTTGAAACAGCCAACGAGGAGCTACAGGCGACGAATGAGGAGCTACTTGCTTCAAATGAGGAGCTGCAAAGCACCAATGAAGAACTTCAATCGGTAAACGAAGAGCTACTGACGGTTAATGCAGAGTATCAAGTTAAAATTCAGGAGCTAACTGAAGTTAACAATGACATCAGCAACTTGTTTAATACGACGCAGGTTGGCACCATCTTTTTGGATGAGCAGCTCAATATTCGGAAATTCACCCCTGCCGCCCGACGCGAAATTAACTTAATCGATCAGGACATTGGCCGCCCTTTGTCCCATATCTCACATAATTTATTAGGCATTGATTTGGCGGAAGAAGCATTACATGTTCTTAATACGCTGATCACAAAAGAAAAAGAGGTCCAGAACGAACAGGGGATATGGTTCATCATTAAAATTATTCCCTATCGGACGGTTGAAAATGTTATTAAAGGGGTCGTGATTACGCTGGTTGATATTACCTTGTTGAAGCGAACTCAGTTTGAATTGGAACAATTGGCCGAATCAACCCGAAAAAATGAAAGAAATTTCCATCAAGCCCTCCAATTTTCAAGAATTGCGATATTTCATCAAGATCAAGATTTGCGGTATAGTTGGGTCTATAACCCGTTCCCTAAATTTCCAGGATTTGAAGATCGCTCCACCCTTGGCAAAAAAGACGAAGATTTGTTTTTAGAAGCAGATGCTAAAAAATTAACCGCGAAGAAAAACACAGTCCTATCCACAGGTATTGGATTGAGAGAAGTCGTTGATGTGACTATCCAAAATGAAGTTGTGACCTATGACCTGTTTATCGAGCCGCTTGAAAATGAGAAAGGACAAATCGTTGGTGTTGCTTGTGTATCGATTGACATCACAAAACGATAAAAGCCCCTCTAATTTATTTACGCATTATTAAAACTCTGATTTTTGAGGGCAATCTTAATCTATTGGGGTCTATAAGGAGAATCAGATGTCCAGCGAAATCAATGAAGCCCTAGAAGATTTTTATATTGTTGGCATTGGCGCATCTGCTGGTGGTCTCATAGCCTTGGAAACTTTTTTCCGAAATATGCCGTCTGACACCGGTATGGCGTTTGTTGTGGTTCAGCATTTATCCCCTGATTTTAAGAGCCTCATGGATGAGCTGTTGGCGCGTTACACCGATATGGCAATTCACAAGGTGGTTGATGGCATAGAGGTGCAACCCAACGCTATTTATCTTATTCCTGCCCGGAATGATATGGAGATGAGAAACGGCCGTCTTTATCTTGACTCTGTTCAATCTGACAAACTCTCTCCGCATCATCCCATTGATACCTTCTTGAAATCATTAGCTGAAGATCAAGGCAAAAAATCAATAGGTATCATTTTGTCAGGGGCTGGAAGTGATGGAACTCAAGGGATTCAAACAGTCCATGAGAAAGGGGGGCTGGTGATCGTTCAGGATGAAGCGAGCGCGCGTTTTCAAGGGATGCCCCATAGCGCTGTGTCCAGTGGGATTGCCGATTACGTGCTTGCTCCTGAGGATATGCCGCTTTCGATTCTTGATTACGTGAATGGTGAAATCAAAATTGGCAACAAGACGGAGCTTGATTTTGAAAAGGTGACTGCTGAAAACGCCTTCTCCTATATTTTGGCACTCTTACAGCGAAAATTTAATGTCGATTTCACCCAATACAAAACCCCAACGCTTATTCGCCGCATTGAGCGAAGAATGTCCTTGGCGGGTTCGAACACACCAGAAGATTACGTACGACGTTTACAGCAAAATGAAGAAGAAGAACTCGATGACCTTTATCGAGATATGCTCGTTGATGTGACTCACTTTTTCAGAGATCCTGAAGCGTTTGAGTGGCTTCGTGAAAATGTTGTTCCTGAAATTGTGGGAC
>JANQSK010000355.1 GCA_028284105.1 Anaerolineae bacterium | reverse complement strand
TGCCAATACGCATCGAGATAATGTGAAGGCGATAGCTTTTATGGAGGCATCGATAGATGTGCCCCGTTATGAAACGATGCCCCTAAGTGTTAAAGCCGGTTTGACGATGATGCGCAATCCAATTATTGGAGGTTTCATGGTTAAACGCGCCAATATCATGCTCAACAAATTGCTACCTGATCTGATTAGTCGTGATTTGACGAAAGAAGAGCTCACGCATTATGCTGACCCGTACCCAACGCCAAGCAGTCGTAATCCTCTGTTGGCGTGGCCAAAAGATGTGCCGATTAAAGGAGCGCCACAGGCTAGTTTCGATAAAGTGAAGGCATATTCTAAATGGCTCAAGGAAACGGATATTCCTAAGCTTTGCTTCTACGTCACACCCGGTGTTGGCTTTCAGGCACCAGACCTTGAAATTGTTCAAAATGAATTTAAAAACACCAGAATAGTTTATTTAGGTGAGGGGCTTCATTTTATTCAAGAGGATTATCCTCATGAGATAGGTGAGGCATTATCAGAATGGTTTGATGAAGTAAGGAACATGTAAAAGTTCAAAGAAATCATGTGTACGTGCTCTCGTCGCCCTAACCGCAATAGATTTGAAACTAATGAATCTATTGCGGTTTTTTAAGTAATCACTCGTACCAATTAATTTTGTGCTAATCGCCAAATGGCAAACGGTTCAGCGCTTTCTTGTAATGGGTATCCGAATTTAATGGTTGGCATTGAAATAGGAACTGATTTTTGGATCTGATCGATGAGTAAGTTGAAATAACCCATTTTTTGAGCCAGACCAATCATCGTTATCCAAGAAAGACGATGGGAAGCGGCTAGATATAATGGTTCCCATCGGGGTGAAAATTTGTTTTTAAAACGCCAAAGCCCTTCAGCGTTATAGGCAAAATTGAGCGATTTTCCAAACTTAAATAGAGTGAGGCTTCTTTGGAACAGCTCGTTTGGATGACGTAAAGGGGCAAATAGTGATTCTGCTTCTTCAATCGGGAGTGGTGAAACATTACCTAAACTGAGATGTGTAAATCCTTCTTCTGTGAGTAGATTTGCAATTGCTGTGACTAATGCTTCCATCACGCCATTTGGCGCTTTTTGATGCCGGAGCAATAGCTCTGTGTGGGCATAATTTGAAGATGGGGTTGATAGTGTGATCGCCCCTAGCCATTGATGATTGAATGATTCAAACACAAAACCGCGTGTATTTTCATCGAGCTCTGGCCGTTCGGTGAAATTTAAAAGCGCATTTTGGCGAGAAGGGGATGCTTTAATAAGCTGCGCTAGCTTTTTTTGATTAAGAGCAGTTGGCTGAATCTCACGAATAAAACCATGACGTTTGCCACGACGGGCAAGCTCACGGACGGAGCGTTTGCCCCGCCAAGGTAAGTCTAAAATGGCTTCGGCACCCATCGGGGCGACCTGCCACCCTTTTTTAATCAGGAAATCGCGCATTGACGTATTTAAGCTCTGAAGCACAAGATTTTGAGGAAGTGATTTAAGGTGCTCATCATAAAGTTTCTCAAAAGAAATGCTTTGTGGCACATCAGCAAGCGGAATCCACTTTGAGGATGAAAAGGGTAAGTCAACCATATTGAATTGTGGTTGTTCTAAAGTTTGTGTTTGGGTCCAGCTTAAGGGTAAGCGAATAGATGAATGGGTTTGTGAATTGTGCATGATTAACTCCTTCTACAAAAACGTTTGATTCACGTGGAAAAAACATAAGGTGAAGTTGTGAAGAAGTTATGAAAAGGTAGTGACAATTTGAGGATTTTATTTTTGCGTGTACAGCTTTTTGTAAAGTCCACCTTCGGCCAGAAGCTGTTCGTGGGTGCCGCGCTGTTCAATACGGCCGTTATTGACCACACAAATCAAATCAGCATTGCGAATAGTGCTAAGTCGGTGAGCAATAATAACGGCCGTTCTGCTTTGCATCAGCTTTTCTAGTGCGTCTTGGATATAAACCTCCGTGACGGTGTCTATGCTGGCCGTAGCTTCATCTAATATCAATATGCGGGGGTCAACTAGCGTTGCCCGGGCAATACAAAGAAGCTGGCGCTGTCCCACTGATACATTGACGGCGCCTTCTAAAATTTGCGTGTCATACCCTTTTGGCAAGCGAGAAATAAAGTCATGTGCATTAGCCAGCTTCGCC
>JANQSK010000339.1 GCA_028284105.1 Anaerolineae bacterium | reverse complement strand
AAAGATCGTGGTCTCCTGACCATTTGACTCTTGAAGTTTGTCAAAGATCGTTTGAGCCATGCCGTGTTCACCAAAGCCATCTGTTAATAAAATAGTGGTCTCAATTGACTTCAAGGCATCCACTAAGTGAGCAGGCATTGTCCCGACAATAAAGCCTTTTGCTCCTTCATGAATCGCCGCCTGAAGAGGTTCAACTGAGTCTAGTTGACCGATAACTAAGATATGATTACTAATATCTTCGGTCACATCAGAAGATGTAAATATTTTGTCAGGCGAGTCCCCAATAATTTTGATTGGACTCAATGCAACCGTACCTGATGACCACATTGCCTGAATTTGTGTCCCAATGATTTCGAGATTTACACCACGATCATCAATGTAATTGATAACGCGCCCCTGAACCATTGCCCGCAATTCCATATAGTCAGCAGTTTGCTTCAGGATAATACGGCCGTTATAAATTTGAGTAATTTCCCCATCAATCGGGCTTTCAACCGTTTGTTGCCCGATTAATCGCTTTTTCTGAGCCAAGACAGACCCCGCATCAACGCGATCCCCTTCTTTAACCGCTAAAAAGTTATTAAATTCTTGGACGGATACATTGAGGTTCTTAGCCGCAAACACAATTCGATAATGCATGCTTAGTGGCGAGCGCGCCAAAATCTGCAAGGGAGATACATCTTGCCCAATATTAACAACAATATCGCCACCCTTAGGCAACAAACGTTGACGGCGAATGCGTGATTCTGATTGAATGATTGTTGAACGCGTAAAATGTCTCATCAACCACCTACATCCCTTAGCCATTGTCGCATTTGACTATGTTGTTCATTTTCTTTCTGCGGGCGGGTTAACGGCCGTCCACGAGCATCTATCACCAAACCAAACAAGCCACCATAAATCGTTAGTGTGTGGCTCCGACCTGGGCCTGCACCTATATCAAATCGACGCGCAGGTTTTATCGTAACTTTAGCGGGTTTCCCTTTGGGCAATGGCAAAAGCTCAATGGTCCCATATTCCACTTCAACATCTGGGAGTTTAGGTGTTCCAGATTCGACGGTGATTGTCATCACTTTTTGACCAGGTTTCCCACTACCTGTTGGCGCAATCACCCATGCCAAGTGAGGAAGCATGCCGTTTTCTAAAGATTGCACCACAACGAGCGGATCGATTGAGGCAAGCTTCCCAAGCGCTGGCAAAATGTCATATTTATCTACAGAAATCGAGAAAATGCCTGACGGTTGCAAAGAATCCAGCACTGTCAAAACAGCAGGACCAAATCGAGGAGCATGTGAGAAAATTGATCCCCGAATGATGATCGAATCCACCTGAGGCGTTTGTTGCTTTCGCTTGCTCAATCCCCATACACCAAGAGCTTCATGCAACCCTTCGCGAATCAGTTCACGCGAAATCGCTTGTTCTAGCAAAATCTCTTTTTCTAAGGTTGCAACAGTTTGAGGATGGAGGGCTTTTTGGTAAATAAAATCAACTATTTCTTGTTCATCAATTGAAGAAGGTAACCATCGATTAATATCTTGAGTCGAAACGGTGCCAAGTAAATCCGTTAACGGCCGTCCTAATCCAATATTGGGGTTAACCGCTGTGCGTTTTTCATCAGGAGAAGCATAAACCATAGACAAGCTGCCGCTCCCCAAATCAACAGCCATAATCCGTTGCTCTTTAGATTTAGCGATGAAATTGACAATATTAGAAAAAGCGTTCGCGGTAGACGTTGCGGGGGAAGGACTCCAATCATTCACTTCACGAATGCCCGGTAACTGGTTAATCTTCAAAACGCGATACATCTCATTAACCAACTCAATGGCATCGTCTAGTTTCTCTTGCCCTAAATCGGGTTGAAGATTTGACGTGAGTCGGAGTTCATTGGCTGAATCAAATCGTGTTTCGACATCTTCATGAACTCCTTCATTTCCCGCAAATATAACCGTTGGCCGCCAATCAGAATCCGTCTCTTCAACACCAACAGCAACCGTATCGACTAACTCTAATAGGCGATCACGAGCACCATCATTGGTACCCCCTGTGATTAAAATCAAATCAGGTCGATTCTGAACAATAGCGGATATTTGTTCCCCTTTTTTTCTGGTATCGCTCAAGCTAAACACATCAATCACATCTGTATAATTTGTCAGCATGACGTGTTGGGCTTGACTTAGACTTACATGCTTAAATAGGCCGGCCAAAAGAGTCCTCAATCGTGGAGCACAGCTCACAACCGTTGTGAAATAATCAACGCCAGACCCGTTTCGGTTGAATGGGCGAATAAGTTCGCCGCGATCATCCAAAAACTGCCGTCCCGTAATCTCAGATAAGTGCCGGATACCATTTTGAATACCAATCCGAACATCCAACCAAGGTTCTCCAGCAGTGGTGATGGTTGAGGTATGTGCAATTAAGCGATAACTTCCAGAGACAACCTCAAATAAAGCCAATTTGGTTAAGGTTTGTCCACAATCGGCAACAAGGTATGATTTTTCTGAAATAAATGTTTGCGGTTCATCGCTCATAGGGTTAACTACCACCGCCTAAGAAATCAAAAATTTGTCCTAATGTTGATATAAAAAAGCCAGCTCTGTCAGAAAAAAGAAGCAAGCTCGTATTCAGCGTTGCTGCAAATAGGTACCCAAATGTAATCGTCAAGATGATTTTTCCAGATTGGGCAATGCCACTACGTAACAAAGATGGTTGAGCTGGAGTTGTGCTGTTTTGGGGTTTTCTTTGGGTAAATTGGAATGAGAGCAATGTTACGGCCGTTAATACAGCTGCAATAATAGATTGTCCAACAAAAATTTCAGTCGAGTTTTCAATACCTACAATTTGTGGCCAAAGCGTGCCTCGAATAGCCCCAATCAAAGCCACAGCCGCCCCAATGCCTATCATAAGTGCCACCGTAATTTTGCTTAACCATGCAATCGGCGGCAGCATTTGGAATAAGAGTAAAAATGAGAAAAACAATGGCACATACCAAACTAAACCGTTGATATCAGACGAATTTGCCTGAATCTCTCGGTAAATCGGCACAAGCACCTGCTGAATAACGACGATTCCCGCATAGGCAGCGCTCATCCCTACTAAAATATGCACGGCCAATCGGTAGAGTGGATTGTCACCGACAAGATAGGTGAAAATAAATACGGTAAGTACAAGACCAAGGATTAAGCCAATCACATCAATCATGAAACAGCTTGGCCTCCTTGTTG
>JANQSK010000316.1 GCA_028284105.1 Anaerolineae bacterium | reverse complement strand
GCGCGGTGTATCCAGGTCAGACACATCAAAAATGTACGTTTTAGCATGTTGGTTAGACACAGATTCATCCCCTTCGTCGTTGAGGAAAAAGTATCGTTGATCTTCGGTTAGCCACCCTTGGTGTGCATAGACATTGGTTGGATAGCTGCTGCCTCCAAGTCGTTCAGGATTGTTTTTGTCTGAGAGGTCGACAATGGATAAATCATTGACGCTGGCATTTAAGCAAATCTCTTTACCAAAGTGCTCGCTGTCAGGACCCGTGTAATTGACGCACTGGGTGTCATGAATGTAGCCATCTGTTGTGTAGCATCCAATGAATGATGGGGAAGTTGGATTTTGAATATCGATCATGTGCAGACCGCCGCCACACGTATTTGCCCCAGCGGAGTTTCCTAACGCATAAGCTGTGCCGCTGTCCTTATTGATAAAGATATTGTGTGAGCTTCCTAAATCGGTGTAACGAACCGTTGAGGAAAAGGTCTGAGGTGGTGAGGTGACGGATCTTAACTGGGTTAAATCAAAAATCTGCACACCATGATTGCCGGCACTGTCCGCCACAATAAAAGCATGGTTTTGATACACTTTCATGTCTCGCCAAAAGCTGGCTGGTGTTGCGGTGGGTAAGTTGCCCAAATAGATAGGATTGACCGGATCGCTGATATCCACAAAGGCCGTGCCATTGGTTCTGCCCATAATGACATACTCTTTTTCAGTGAGCGGATCAGTCCAGCCCCAAATGTCGTTGCCGCTTCCGCCACCGATATCACCGATCGGTAAAAAGCTTTGCAGGTGGATTTTGTCACAGCTATATTCATCTGCGAGATTGTTTGTGCAGTCGATGTTTGCAAGTGCTGGTTTAGCCATGGTGGGCAAATAATCTCGTGCAAAGCTCAGATGGCAGCCTAAAAATTCACTTGTGTCTGTTGTGAGTGTACAGTTGAGTAAGCGGTTGTCAGTTAGGGAAACGGCCGTTGTAAATTCAGGAATCGCTTCAGTTTGCTCATTGATGGGGGGCTCTGCAGAGGAGTTTTGGGCTGAATAACCCACGATTGCAAAAAGGGCAACAATTAAAAGTATATTTCGTATTCGCAGCATTTGATCATTTTAAAGGATTTTGTTCATTTGCCGATAGGAAGTTGCTGGTGCTTAGGGGCTGTTTATCTTTTTTCGGCCGTAGAAAATTTTGAGACGCCTAAAAGTGTGCCTGTATAAATCGAACCATCAGGTCCAACTTCTGTTGCAGCAAAAAAGGCATTCTCACAGCCACGTGGATTATTTGCTAGGCGAACAGCCGAAAAAAAGCGTAGCTCTCTCGGTTCAATCTGTCGGACTGCTGTAAAAGAGCATCGTTTTTGTCGTGATTCAACAAAAAATGCAGAGGCTCCAGTCTCAAAATCAATGGCTTCTAATCCCCAAACACCTTCTCGCTGTCCGATGCCATAAATGAGATTAGATTCAACACTCATTGTGGGGATTCCATTTGGGATACTCATATCCGAATTAGCCCAAACTGTTTCACATTGTCTTGTTTCTGGATTCCAATCGATGCGTTCAATGCCCTGAGGGGCGAGATTGGGACGGCCACCAGCCC
Organism: Anaerolineae bacterium; assembly: GCA_028284105.1. GTDB lineage: Bacteria > Chloroflexota > Anaerolineae > Promineifilales > Promineifilaceae > QQUD01. Next base: position 1,953 of record JANQSK010000316.1, on the reverse strand, counting down.
CAGCGGCAACTAAGGTGCGCAGAGCGGATGGGAAGGCTTGCCATAGGCGGGGTTCTTGTTGCAATTGATTGTTGACGTGAACAGTCGCATATCCATTGACGAGCACGGACTGTTCTGACAATGTCTGGGTTGTTTCGCTGTCTCCAAACGTGATGGGGAATTGACAAGCGATACGACGGTCTGAATTGGGAGATATAGGCGTCCAATCATCCGGAATTTCATCCCGCCACAGCAAAACAAGATGCATGAGCGCTTGCCCGTCAGTAATGACAACAAACTTATCATCATCTTGGTCTGTGCCCATTAAGCTTGGTGTTGAGCCTGAACCGGGTCCAAGCCGAAGGGATGATGTCGTGCCGGAGCCTGCCTCATATCTCGCACGCCATGCTTCTATAAGCGCTACTCCGCTCCAATTAACTCGAATGACTTCCTGACTCGTAGCAACGAAAATGCCGCCATTTTCATCAATTGCAATATTGTTTGACACAATATCTATTTCGGGGGAAATACAGTCGTTTAATGGTAGTGAGTGTATGGAAACGGCCGTTTCCGTTTCGAAATTCTTAGAAACGGCCGTGAGGACGCCTTGTTCACTGATAATGATCAAATGTCCATCGTATGACATCGTCATGCCTACGATAAAATCATCGTCGTTACAAAATGCTTCAGCGGGTAAATCAAATCGACCAAGCAACGCAATTGGTGAAAACCGATCCCCCTCCACGCTATCCCCATATTTTTCAAGAGTGCGGCTTCTTCCCACAATAAAGTGATTGTTGCTGTCGACTAATGTGTAGGCCCCTGAAATAGATAGGCTTCCCGCTTCAGATGGATTTTCTTCTCGAAGCTGGGGGTTGTAATTGTCGATGATGGCAAATGAGGTGTGATCAATTTTGACAATTGTTCCCAAAACACCAACAGGGGTTGTCCACGCCACAATCCCACCATCTGCGTAGCGGGCTGAAAAGTTGATTGTGACAGGGATGCCACCTAGATCAATATGCTCAGCCAGAAATGAATCATCGCTTATTGGTCCAGGTGCAAATGCCGAACCTTGAGCATAGCTGCTGCTGTGGGAGATGGACCAGACGGATGGCGCTAGAAATGGGTTGCAGGGCGGCTGGTTGTTAGAAACGGCCGTTTCACAGGAGTCTAGAATTGTTTGGGGGAGCGGAGCTTGTGGTTCACTTCTCACGACCTGTGTGTATGGCTCGTACGGTGCAGACTGCCAGAGTGCGGCAACAGGGATCAAAAAGAGCAGGAAAATACCTGTAATTATGAAAAATGTCATCTTTTTCCACGATAGTTTCCTGCTCATCGAGACCTATTTTAGGTCATTTATTCAATTGTGACTTACCCTACCTGACATCAAACATTTTTTCCTTGAGCGAGACGGGCGGTACAAACTGTTGATAGGCGAGCGTAACGGCCGTTGAGCGGAAAGCCAGCATAATCGATTGGACTGCCGCACCAAGAACACCGAGTACAAAGACACCGATGACAATCAATATGATATTGGCAACACCAATCGTTCCTCCGTTTACGATTGCAAGGATTGTTGGAAGGAAAATCAGGACTGCCACAGGGACTATGACGACGGCAGCAACGATACCGAAAATGACCCCAATGACTAAGAATAAGATAATCAAGACAAAGATTTCTGCGACATTGTCCCGCACAACTTGCCAACCGTGGCGAATACTATCTGTGATACCCATATTTCCTAACACAAGGCCACGTTGGGCAAATGGGTGAACCACATTGACAAGCAGACTGTAAGGAACAAGGAGGCATGCTAATAAACCAAAGCAAATAAGGGATGTTACACCTAAGCCAGCTGCCATACTTCCAAAATCACCACCTGAAGATGAGAACTCAGCCGCAAGAGCACCGCCAACCGTAAAGCCAACACTGAGCAGTATCAATGAAACGATGATGATGACAGGGAGATAC
>JANQSK010000313.1 GCA_028284105.1 Anaerolineae bacterium | reverse complement strand
CACCTCTTGAGAATTAGCCCTTTGGAAGGCAACGGCCGTTTCATCTGTCCAGCCAAGCCCCTCGATAATTTCATCCAAAATGCCCAATTGTTCAAGAAGCATCATCGCTTTTTGAGGGTGTGGTTCTTGAAATATCCACTCAAATTCATGCCAGAGGCGAGCCCCGGTTGTTTCATCAAAGTAGGGAATGGCTTCCTTTAATAGAGCAAGCGTTTGAGGCTCAAAGTTAAAATCAAACCGAGCTGCATACCGAACAGCACGTAACATCCGTGTTGGATCATCAATAAAGCTTTGCTCATGCAACACACGAATAATGCCCTCTTTAAGGTCTTCAAGCCCCCCTAAAGGATCAATTACAACGCCCCATTGTGGCCCGTCCAAACGAATCCCCATCGCATTGATTGTAAAATCACGACGATCGAGATCGTCTTTTAAATGACTCGGTGTCACTTTAGGAAGTGCTGCTGGTTTCTCATAGGTTTCATGTCGAGTGGTCACAAAATCAATGGTTTCAATCGGCACATCTTGTTCAGAGAGCGTTATTTTTTGCCAAACGGTGGGCGTCAGGGTCCATACGGCCGTGCCAAATGCTTGATGAACAACCAGCTCACCCCCAAATTTTTGATTGACCGCCTTAGCCACTTGAATAGCATCCCCTTCGATAATAATGTCCAAATCTGTTGGAAACGTTTCTAAAAGAAGGTCGCGCAAAACGCCGCCGATTAAATAGATCGGCATATTAAAGGAAACGGCCGTGTCTTTTACAGCCATCATCAAAGACCATACCGCATCCGGCATAACGTTTTGCAGCTTATCCCTCAAATCAATCATATACCCATTATAACAATCATTGCATTTTGGCGGATTAGAACATCCTAGAACAAGCTATTATTTTTTTAGAACAAAAATCGCTTCATTTTTGAAATTTTTGACTCGAATTGGGCCATTTTTGCTTGATCGGCCTTTTTGCGCGTGAAATATGCGTAAAACACCCCCCAAAAATGTGACATTACTTGTCACAAATTGACATTTTCGTTGTTGACACAGTAGAACACGTGTGCTAATCTCCCCTTATTAGAACAAAATTTCTACGAACACATGTTCTGATTTGATGAGTTTCTACAAACTTCCGCCCCGTCAAATCGACCAAAAACCTTTAGAAGAGAGGACAGTAACATGAGAAACCAATATTCTAACAAATCATTCTCAAATCGAATGGGCGCGACCAAATGGCCAGTGTCCAAACAAACGACCATCGGCGTCATTTTAATCACATCACTCCTTGCCTTTGAGATCTTTAACTTTGATACCACGCAATATGCACTTCGCAATTTGATCGGCGACGTTCGCTTCGCCGGCATTCAATGGGCAAGTATTTTAGCGATTGCCTTTTGTTCTATCGACTTTGCTGGCTTAATCCGTCTGTTCACCCCTGAACAAGGAAGTGAAGAACCCAAAGTTGTATGGTACTTAATGGGTGCATGGTTGCTCGGTGCGACGATGAATGCCGTCATGACCTGGTGGGCAATTTCATTAACATTGCTTAACCACAACTTTGGCAATGAAGTTTTAACCCGTGAACAACTCTTGCTTTACGTCCCTATCTTCGTGGCGATTTTAGTTTGGTTAACGCGTATTCTGTTCATCGGTGCATTCACCGTTGCTGGCGAGCATATTTTCGAACGCTCAAACGAACAACAATCAACTACCAAGAAGAAATACAACAATAGCCGTAAAAGCAGCAGCGCACCAGCCGGCGGTTCTTACACCAGCTCTCGTCGCCAACCTGCCGTTTCACGCATTGCTTCACCACGTAAAACGACCACGCAAACGATGATGCGTGCAGCGCCAAAGCCACAGCCACAAGCTGACCCAGAATACTTTGACGACATGGAAACACAATACTTCGATCAATCTGAACAACCTGTGACCCGTCAACAGCCTTCAGCGCCTGTACGCCAACCAAGTGGCAGCCGTGTTCGTCAACGTCCACCACGCCCAAATGGTCCATTCCCACGTCCATCAGCTATGTCAGCGAAAAGCAACAATCGCTCTGGAAACGGCCGTCATTAATCTAAAGATTTTCTGAATTTTGCTGTGATTCAACCATTATTCGAGGTAAACTGATGATTGCGCAACAAACGAACATTTGGCAATTAGAGTCACCATTGAGCGAAGAACAAGAACTACAAGATTCCATTCACCTGCTTGACGAAGAACCCCAAATCGCGGCGTTTCCGTTAAGCTCACTCCAACAGCGGATGTATGTCATCCTTGGTGTTGCAACTATTTTGGTGCTCATCTTTGCCGTCTTCGTGATTCCATTTGTTTTGCGTTCAATTAGTGCAACCATCGCCTCGGCTGAGCCACTCGCGAATTCAGTTGACCGCTTCCAACAAAATGATGCGCCGGTTGCGGTAGTAAATAGTGGCGCAATCTCTCCTATCTTTTCACCAGAGGTTCAATATTGGGGACCTCAAATTGAAAAGTGGGCGGCCGCACAAAATGTTGACCCTGATATGGTAGCCACTATTATGCAAATTGAGTCTTGTGGCGATCCAAACGCGCTATCACCTGCAGGCGCTCAAGGCTTATTCCAAGTCATGCCTTATCACTTCACGGCTAACGAGAACGCCATGAATCCAGATACAAATGCACTTCGGGGCATCGGCTACTTTGTTGAGCGTTTAGCCCAAACTAATGGTGATGTCGGGAGAGCCTTCGCAGGATACAACGGCGGTCATGTTGCAGCAGGTTCTGAGTACAGCAGCTGGGCCAACGAAACACAACGATACTTCCGCTGGAGCACCACTATTTATGCAGATTCGCAAGCTGGTTTGACCCACAGCCCCGCTCTAGACGAATGGCTTAATGCCGGTGGCGCTTCCCTTTGCCAACAAGCAGCAAATAGTTTGAATCTACGTTAGATATTCTCTTTCACTGTCTTTTCAAAGCCGTTCATGACGCGATCATGAACGGCTTTTTTATTTTTTTGACACACTTCCCCGCCAAATTTATACTCACTATAAAGTTTCAGAATCTTTCTTCAATTTTGTTGGAAAATCTAACATATTCATCCATACGCTCAGTGAACAAGATGCATTTGCCCAGCAGACGCTGCGCAGTTCACAAAGACCTGACCAAAGGAGAAAACATGTCAGTAAAAGTAACTTCACACGGTCATGCGACCTTTTCGCTTGATGTCAACGGGACAAAGATTGTTATTGACCCATTTTTTGATGGCAACCCCGCCGCAACAGTATCAGCTGCTGATGTTGAAGCAGACTATATTTTAATTACCCATGGGCATGGGGATCATATTGCTGACGCATTACCTATCGCTCAACGCACAGGGGCAAAAATCATCAGCAATTTTGAGATTGGCAACTGGTTTATTGGGCAAGGGTATGAAAATGTCCATCAACAGCACATCGGTGGCGGCTTTCAGCACGAGTTTGGACATGTCAAACTCACAATTGCTTTTCACGGCTCTGCCCTGCCCGATGGATCGAATGGTGGCATGCCGAATGGCTTTCTCTTAACGGTTGACGGCAAAAAGGTATATATTGCTGGGGATACGGCCGTATTCTCTGACATGGCACTCATTGGGGCTGGAGGGCTCGATTTGGCTATCTTACCGATTGGCGACAACTTCACCATGGGTCCAGACGATGCCATCATGGCAATCAACTTCTTAAAACCAAAAGCGGTTATTCCTTGCCATTACAACACGTGGCCCCCAATTGCAGTTGATGTTGATGCATGGAAAGCGAAAGCTGAGGCTGAAACAGAAGCCAATATTGTCACCTTATCATCAGAACAAGTTCACGATCTCTAGAATACGGTAAACGGAAAAAATCAATTAAACGCGATTTTGGAAAAAGCTTTCTGCTGCCTCAGGGTTAGGAAACGCTTTTAGCATGTCTATTTCAAAATTTTGTTTTCCAAACACTGAACAATCTCTTGAACAAAGATAACTATCGAGAAGAAGCTGAATATATAATTTATCTACTGCATGAACGTAGACTATACGCTTGGTGCCTTATCAACTATGGTCAAATGCAAGTGCATGAATCGTATCAAGAGGCTTCGAAACTCTATCAATATTACCCTTTTGACCAAGAAGACCGCGAGGATGTGTTTCAGGAAGAAGCATGGCATTGGGCCATGGTCAAGCTGTTTGGCAACGATTACGCCAGCAAGCATCCACAGCTCGCCGACCCACCCTATCAGTATAGTCAGGAATCCGATCGAATATTCGGTTACGAATAGCTTGGGAAGATCAAAAAGAAGTTTTGTAAATCACAGAAAGTTTTAAAAAATAAATCTGCTTCAATACTGTGATTTACTCGGTGATTGACGGCATTTGAAACATGTCTTATTTTTCAATCACATAAATAAAAAAGACGGGCTAAGTTTTTAGCCCGTCTTTTTGTTATCGACCAAAGTGCATTGGCATAATGATGTGAACAAAATCATTGTCGCCAACTGGCTTAATCACCCCCGGTTCCATAGGGCTTGTTGTCTCTAAAGCAACCTGAGGTGTATCTATGACGTTCAAGACGTCAGTCATATATTTCACGTTAAATGCTATTTCAATCGCTTCCCCATCAACACTGGCATCAATTTGAGCCACATTGTCACCCGTTTCAACACTGTTTGCAGTAACAGTGGCAAATCCTGTCCCAAATTCGCTACCACTTGGCTCAATTCGTACGCGAGCGGTGTGACTTGATTCTCGCGCAAAAATCTCAGCCGTTTTACAAGCTTTGCGGAATTCGGCCGTGCCCATCACGGTCCGTGTATTGGTTGAGTCTGGAACAATCGGCGTGTAATCGGGGAAGTTGCCATCAATTAACTGTGACACCAGCACCACATTATCCATATCGAAAATAATCTGATTTCGGCCCTCAGGCATTGAAATATAGATGGCTTCAGCGTCGTCGCTTGAAATGCGCGCTAGTTCCAAAAGGGCTTTTGCGGGCACAATAAGCGTCATTGGGCTTTCAACAATGCCAGGAATACTGGCTGATTTCATGGATAAGCGGAATCCATCTGTCGCCACCATCAACATATGGCTCCCTTCAAATGAAAGAGAAACACCAGTCAATGTAGGACGGGAATCATCAATAGCTGCGGCTAAAGCAACTTGTGAGATCATTTTCTTGAAGACGTCTGTTTCTAAGCGAATGCGATTTTCTTGTTCGGGTTGAGGAATAAGGGGGAATTCTTGGGCATCAATGCCTTTGACATTGGCTTCGGTGCGACCACAAGTAACGTGAAGTGTCTGGTTAGGCACATTCAGTTCGATGTTTACAGGTTCTTGGGGTAGGGTACTAACTAAGTCATAAAGCGTGCGATGGGGAACCGTGATTGCGCCTTCTTGCTCAACTTTAGCGCCGATCCAACAGGTAACAACAATCTCTAAATTAGTTGCTGATAGCTTTAAACGGCCGTTGTCCGTTTCTAACAGCACATTACCCAATACAGGTAGCGTCGAGCGTGTACTAACGGCGCGGCCAACAATGTTTAACCCTCGGGCTAAGTTTTCCTGCAAACAAGATAAGATCATCGCATTTCTCCCAAATGTTTTGTTGTAATTCCCCGCACAAATGAATGAATAAAGTATACAAGAACGATACACGTGTGGCAAGCACGGCGAGTAGCCGTTCGATGTTGCGAATAGAGTTAATTATTGCAGTGTCTGTCGGTTGCTATTTACCTCAGAAGATGATCGTTTTTTGATCGAATACTTTCTATGATAACTACTGTTCCGTCTAACAATGATAGTTGGAAGACCTGGGTGATGGAACCTAAGGTTTTGACAAACAAGAGGCATCGATTTGTCTAGAAAAAGAAGTTCGTCAAAACAGTAGACTTCTGCAAGGTCATTAGGGAGATATTTGGAAATGGGTGAGGTTTTAAGCACACTATTTATTTTGTTGTTTGCATGTCTTGGACCAATTGCCGTTGTTGGCGGTGCCGTGTGGTGGGTCATGCGTCGCAACAAGCAACGACGAGCAGCCAGTGAAGCAATTGGATATGCGCTTGGTCTATCTCCAACGATTAAAGCAAAACAGATGCAGTGGTATGAGGGCCGATTGGCAAACGGCCGTTACGGGGCTTATCTACCTATCGTATTTTCCCGTCGAACCAATCGGATGGATGGGCAATCACGCACAACATACGATTCTGCTGCTCGCATCGTGGTCGAAGTCAAAAGAGATTCAAAGCTAGATGTGAGCGTGATGCGTCATGAAAAGTGGACAACAAAAAGACGGCCGTTTGACCTCTTTGAAGATGCCTTTAATGCGGAGAATGGGAGTAAACTGACCAGCACAGAACAAAGCGCCCTCATGACGTTTGCCAAAGAACACCCCGGAACGCTTTGGCTAGGTGACAGAGAAGGGGCCTCAAGAGCCGTCTTTAATGATGATCTAGTGATGGCCAATGTCACAAGCTTCTTGCTCCACGAGTATCGCGTGCAGCACCCTACACCCGATGAGCTCAATGAGCTTGTTACCAAGTTATCTACTTTAGCGGCGATGTTTGATGAGGAATAGACAGTTTACTCTTCTTCGAGTAAAGGGGGCTTTTTATCTAAATTATTATTCTTGCTGAGGACAGGTCTCCCGCCCGTTTCTTCTTCAAATAACTGACGCATTTTTCCAGCTATTGAGCCACCAGCTTCGGCTAGCTGGATATGTTCATCAATCCCTTCGGGGTTTTCATTATGAATAAGCCGCTCAGTTGCCTCATCCCCAAATATTGAGATAAGTAACTCAACACCAGTCATATTGTCACGCAAATCCTCGCTCGCTGGCAGCGATTTATACGCTTTATGCTCTGAAATCGTGAGCCCAAAGGCGCCTTTGTTGATCACATCTTCAAGCAAATCATGTTTTTCTATAGGAATGCCTGTTTCTAACCAAACATCACCAAGCGAAGTGAAGGAGCGATGTTTTTCAATGCGTTGGGAAACCCATTTTTCGTCATACCCTACGGCCGTATAAAAGCGACGCATCGATTCAATCCCATTAAACGCATCAAACAAAACTCTGTAACAATTTCTCTGATACTCGATCAGCAACGGCCGTATATCCCCCCGTACCCGATCGGCATTAATTCCAAACAAAAATCCATTTAAATGGGAAATCGGAATACACAAAACAGTCCGTCCGCCTTTGCCGACACCCTTTTCCGTGGCAGTAACTGCCACAGAATGGCATACCTCATTCAAAACGGGATTCTTTTTGATACGTTTTCTTTGGGCTGACCAGTCGAGACCCATGCCCTCAACTAATGGTCGTAAGGGGACAAAAACATTTTCACGGCCGTTTTCATCTTGCACTAAAACGGCCGTGATTTCACGTTCTTGGAATAATACGCGCTTTTGTTCAATCGCTTTCAAAGCGGGATATCACCAAATTCTACTGCTTCCGACGCAAAAATGCTGGGATATCAATATCATCAATCGGCAAAGATTGCTGCCTGGGTTCTCGCTTTGGTGCTTGAGTAGGTTTGGACAAAGTCGTTTTGGGTGCAGCCACAACCTCTTGGTCTACCGCAGGTAAGCGAGGTTCTTGACGTGATATTGGACGACTAATTGGGCCATGATGTCCAAATCCAGTGGCAATAACCGTTATCTTAATCTCATCATCCATCTCGTCATCAATAACCGCACCAAAAATAAGCTCAACATCAGGATGAGCCATTTCACGAATGATATTGGCTGCTTCGTTAATTTCGAAGAGAGACAAATCAGAGCCACCCGTCACATTAAACAAAATGCCTCGGGCACCATCGATGGATACATCAAGCAAATGGCTAGCCAATGCCGCTTCTGCCGCCTTTCGAGCCCGATCATCACCATAGCCTTCACCGACGGCCATCAAGGCAGCCCCACCGACAGACATGATTTTTCGTACATCTGCAAAGTCTAAATTGATCAAACCAGGTGTTGTGATTAACTCACTAATCCCTTGAATCCCCTGCCGCAAGACATCATCAGCTAGCTTAAAAGACTCCTTCAACGGCATCCGTTTATCTGCAGTTATGAGTAGCTTGTCATTCGGAATGACAATCAAAGTGTCGACTTCTTCTTTGAGCTTCTCAATGCCAGCTTCAGCTGTACGCATGCGTTGTGTCCCTTCAAAGGTGAAAGGCTTTGTTACAACACCAATCGTCAATGCACCAGCCTCACGTGCTACCTTTGCCACAACGGGAGACGCACCTGTACCTGTGCCACCGCCCATTCCAGCCGTAATAAACACCATGTCTGAGTCATAAAGCATTTCGTGGAGCTCTTCTAGTGACTCTTCAACAGAGGAAGCCCCTTTTTCCGGCTCGCCTCCTGTACCTAAACCACGGGCAACGCGCTGTCCGACAAGTAGTTTGGTGCTGGCCAAGTTTTCATCAAGGTCTTGTTGATCGGTGTTTACAGCAATGAACTCGACACCACCGATCCCTTCATCAATCATGCGATTGAGTGCATTATTTCCAGCACCACCAACACCCACAACGCGAATCATAGCACCATTGGATGGAGAACGGCCGTTTGTTTTTTTACTGTTTGTTTGATTCATAATGTCCCTCTGCATTTACTCAAATTAGTCTGGCAAAAGCGCTTTAAAAATCGATCCCATCCGTTTGCCCCACTCTTTTTGAGCAGGGCGAGGACGATAGGTGTGATTATCGCTCATCATCCAATTCACCAGACCAACACTCGTTGCAAAAGCAGGCGAGTGGAGTTGGTCAACCATACCAATTAAATTCTTCGGTGAAGCCACCCTAGCAGGTACATTCAACACACGTTCCGCAACATCCCCAATACCACGAAGCTGTGATGAACCACCGGTTAAAACAATACCAGCAGGCAACATGCCACCATAATCAGTGCGCTTAATTTCTTGCAATATCAGTTGAAAAATCTCTTCAACCCGAGCCTCGATGACTTGGGCTAAATCTTGACGTCCAACTTGGATCGTTTCGCCACCAAAAGGCTCAACGTTAAATATATTTTCTGGGTCAATTTGGTCAGGTCGGCAATCACCGTATTGAATTTTGACCTGCTCAGCCACATCATGCGGTGCACGCAAACCAATCGCAATGTCATTCGTGATGTGATAACCACCAACTGGGAAAACCTTCGTGTGCCACACTTTGCCATCAACGTAGAGTGCAATATCCGTTGTACCACCCCCAATATCAGCCACGATGACACCCATTTCCCGCTCAGTTGGTTCTAAAACAGCCTCTGCAGATGCGATAGCGTTGAGCACAAACTCTGCGGGTTTAATGCCTACATTATCAACACATTGGCCAAGGTTTTTAAGAGCAGGGGAAGCAGCCGTAACGATATGGGCCTCTACTTCCAGACGATATCCGTGCATACCAATTGGGTTTCGAATCCCATTTTGATTATCCAAGGTATAGCTTCTTGGAATCAGATGCACGATTTGACGGTTGTGAGGGATAGGTATCGCTTGAGCGACATCTAGAGCGTGCTCGATATCCTGGCGCGTGATGCCATTGTTATTGCGATTCACAGCAACAACGCCTTTATTATTTGTACCGCTGATGTGTTCACCAGCCATGCTAATAACAGCTTGTGACAAATCATAGCCAGATGTTTGCTCCGCTTGTTCAATGGCTTCCGCCAGAGCAAGCGATGCCTCATTGACATCGACAACCATCCCCTTGTGCATCCCGCGTGATTTCGAGATACCAAGGCCAATGATTTGGAGTTGCTGTTCGTAGACTTCACCAACAAGCGCACAGATTTTGGTTGTGCCAATATCTAGCCCGAAGATTATGTCTCCCATAATGTTTACCCTCTGAGGTTAGGACCAGTCAACCCATTTTGCTGGTCCTTCGTCCCATTATTGCGCCCTAAAATACGGTTTTTCTTTGTTGCTGACGCTCACATACAGTGGCGTAATTCCTTGTTCTTGGAGCTGTGCCACGATAGTTTCATAAATAACTAGCTTTTGATTCATATCTGTGCCGGTGCCTAAATACACTTGCCATCCTCGTTCATCTTCAAAACTAAGCCCAGACGAGGGGCGATATGAAAGCGATGTAATTTCTGGACGAAGGTCTTGGAGCTGAAGAGCACCATGATAAAGAGCTTCCGGAATAAATGAGACGTTTGGTGTGTCTCCTTCTTCTGTTAATGGCAATCGCTCTGAGCTAATGTGAATCAAATTTAAAGCCAGCGGGCGTGCCGGAATCAAACGGCCGTTTCCCGTAATCCAGAACCGGTTGCTTCCTTCCACCCACACCGCAATCGGTGTATCCTCCTCAATCTGAATCGAAACATCATTCGGCCATTGCAGCGTTACTTTTGCTGCAATCACACCAGGGATATCCGCCAAATTTTCAGCCGCCTTGTTGGGATCAGCCGCAAAAATGTGCGCGCCGGCTAATCCACTGGACTGCACCACCTCATTAGCAGAAATTGAGAAGGTTCCTTCAACTGGAATCGTGGTTAAATAAAATTGCTCACTCATCCCCGTCAGGTAAAGTGCATAAACGACGAGGGCAAACAAGGCCAAACTTATCCAGCGCGTGGATAAGATAACTGTACGAAATGATTGGAGCGGCAGGTTGGCTTGCCGCGTGTTGCGTCGTCGCCGTTGTCGGGCCGCTTTCGGAATTTGTAATTTAGGCAGGCCAAGAGGAACGGCCGTTTCCATCTTACGCATCCGTGGTTGCTTTCGTCGTCTTGTTTGGCGTGTTCGTCGTTCGCTCATATTATTCAAACGTTGTCCTCAACCCATCTTTTTCATCAAATCGTTCAATGGCATATCCAATTAAACGGTCAAGAAGTTCACTGTAACTGATTCCTGTTGCTTCCCACAGTTTGGGATACATGGAGATGTTTGTGAATCCTGGGATGGTGTTGATTTCATTTAAGTACAAGTTTCCGCTATCTTTATCCATTAAGAGATCAACTCTGCCTAAACCAGCGCAATCGATCGCCTTATAAGCTTTGACAGCTAATTCACGGATTTGGTCACT
>JANQSK010000311.1 GCA_028284105.1 Anaerolineae bacterium | reverse complement strand
TTTTCCCGGTATGACGCCTGATATTTTGAAGAATATTTTGCAAGCGCCGCTTCGCGGATTGATCTTGGAAACATACGGGGCAGGAAACGCCCCGACTAACGATCCCCAATTTTTAGCTTTGCTTAAGGAAGCCATTGAAAATGACATTATTGTGGTGAACATCACCCAGTGTTTGCGCGGGGTTGTGGACTCTGGCAAATATGCAACGGGGGCAGCACTCGCCAAAATAGGTGTCGTGAGCGGTTTTGATATGACGGCAGAGGCAGCGCTTACTAAATTAGCATATTTACTCAGTCAGGGGTATGAGACCCAGACGGTAAAACGACTCATGCAAGAAAATTTACGCGGAGAATTAACCCCATGACCCAACCCAATATTGTGCTTATTATTGCTGACCAATGGTCAACCCGAGTTGCAGATGGCTCCGGCCAAAACGCATTTGGTGTGCAAACGCCTGGCATTGATCGTTTAGCATCCGAGGGGGTTCGTTTCACTCAAAGCTACTCCTCATTCCCACTTTGCGGCCCAGCCAGAGCCTCATTTTTTACTGGCCTGATGCCCCACAATCATCTGATGATCGACAACGAAGAGATTTACGCCCATCGAGATGGTAAATATCCTACGCGTTCTGATATCGCAACAATGGGCGCTACATTCAAACAGGCTGGCTATTCAACGGCTTATTTTGGGAAGGAACACGCTGGTGATTATGGTTGGGACGGTATTGATGAATTTGGCAGCATGAAATATTCAGCTGGAGGTATGCTGGCTGAAGGCTCAGCTTATGACCAAATCTTCACGCGTGACGCCATTGAGTATATTCGTCGCGACCATAAACGGCCGTTCTACATGACACTCTCCCTGATCAACCCCCACGATATTTGTAAAGTGTTGGGTGGCAAAGTGAAAGGGGCCACCTTTGCAGACGCCATCTTCTTTTGTCGTGATGATGATGAGCTGTATTTACGCAATCAAAAACGGCCCGATTTACCTTCAAATCATTCTGCACCAGTCACCCCCGGCATGATTCGCCATAAAGATTACATGTATGAAGAGCTGGAAGCGTTCACCGAAAATGATTGGAAGCGATTTTTAGCGACTTACTGTTTGCTAGTTGAGAAAACGGATTGGTATATTGAGCTCGTATTAGATGCCGTAAAAAATGCAGGCTTAGAAGAAAACACGATTGTTCTCTTCACCACAGACCACGGTGAAATGATGTCTAGTCATCAACTGATTGGCAAAACCTGTTTTTATGAAGAGTCCGCAAAAACGATGATGCTGGTCAAACATCCCTCCAAAATTCCAGCCAACCATGTCAATGAAGAAGCTTTGGTCGGCACAATTGATTTAATGCCAACTATGCTCGATTTGTGTGACCTGCCTGTTCCTGATGGATTGGACGGCAACAGTTTTAATACGGCTTGTTATGGGCAATCCAGTAATGAGTTTGACCAACTTGTTTCATCCAATCCTGATGGATACATGATACGGTTTGAGCAGTATAAATATGTTCAAAGCACCGTTTATGATGAGCCATACCAAATCTTGTTTGATCTTGAGAAAGATCCTGATGAAACGCAAAATGTGTTTGGGCATGAGGGATATACGGCCGTATCTCAGCAAGCTGTTGAACGATTAAAAGCGTGGCAAAAGCAAGTTCATACTCAATAATCAATCACTAACATTTGAGCTATTCGCAAAAAGAGAATCGGATTAGTCCTCGACAGGCTCGGGCGTCACAAAGACATTATGTTAACTCGATTGAAATATCTTGACACCGAAAATATATTTATGGCATACTTTATTTAGCTATTTAGCTAAATAACTAAATAGCAGCTTTTTAAAAATAATTGTAATTTACAAAACCTACTTTCTTACAAGGTAGCGAGCTGTAAATTACCCAGTAAATCACACTTGATGTGATTTACATGAACATATGCAAAAAACGTACAAAGCACTTTCTGACCCCACTCGCCGCAAAATCATGCAGTTATTGCGCGAACGTGATATGAGCGCAGGGGAACTCGCCGAGCATTTTGATTCCACCAAACCCACCCTCTCTCGGCACTTCTCAATTCTGCGCGAAGCTGACCTCATTCAAGGTCAAAAAAATGGCACGACAATTACTTATCGGCTGAATGTATCGGTACTAGAAGAGACGCTTTTGTCGATGATGGAGATGTTCAAGATTGATATTGAAGGATTGAACGATGAACAATAACACATTGAATTTACGAAATATCTACTTGTTGAATGCCGCTGTCATTGTGGTCATGTTTATTATCTCTGGCTTTGTTTGGTTCCAAATCCCTGCCGGAACAGAAGTATGCACCCATTGGAATGCAGCAGGCGTATGCGATGACTACGGAAGCAAGTTTACTGGCATTATGCTCATGCCTGTTATTGCAACAGCTGTATTGGCCTTTTTGCCACTCACCTTAAAAATTGACCCTCGTCGACAGAATTTGCACCAATCGGGGCGCGCAGTAACGGCCGTGTTCGGCTTTATTGCTCTCTTCTTTATGGTCATTCACATTGTCATTATGGTGAACATCCTGAACGTGGACATGAACTTTGTCTGGTTCGTTCCAGCCATGGTCGGGGTACTATTCATCGTCATCGGCAACTACTTGGGCAAAATCCGCAGCAACTTCTTTGTAGGTATCCGCACCCCGTGGACCCTTTCAAGTGAGTTGTCATGGAACAAGACGCACCGCTTAGGCGGCAAGCTATTTGTTGCTCAAGGGCTATTGCTTATTGCAACAACCTTTCTCTTCGATGGCATGGCTTGGGTCTTCGTCCTGCTCGGCACCATTTTTGCGATGATCGCTGCACTCGTCATCTACTCTTACGTCATCTGGAAAAATGACCCAGACGTAACGACCATCTAACCGTCAATAACAGCTAACTGTTCCGAAGTTTCTATATTGAAAAACATGTTAGCAAAAGCTTCGGAACCTTGAGAAACCGGAAAGCTTTTATCAAAAGTCAATTCAAATAATTTCTTTCCGTTTACCAAAATAAATAAAAAAAGCCCCATGTTAAATGGGGCTTTTTCTTTTCAGTATTAACTTTTTTTCAGGCTTTAAGGAATCAATATCCAAACTTGACCTTCCGCCGTTTGATAAGTCGATAGGAGGTAATATAAATTGCCATCAGGGCCAAGACGCATGTGCGTTGGCTTGAGTGCCAAATTATTGCCATCCATCACACCAATCTCTTCAACCGCAGAAACGGCCGTGTTGTCTGTGTTTGAAGTAATGTAATTAATTTGGCCATTAATGTCATTATTGCTCCCCCATAGCGCTGTGAAATAGGCACCTGGGTAATTGGTATAAAACGCACTCGTTTGCGGAATCCAAGCCCCGCCTGTTAAAACTTCGCCCCCTGCATTACTTGGACGTGCCCAAGCACTTTTTTCTGTCCCGATATTAGCAACACCCGAATCGCTAGGGCCAGCATGACGATAGTTCGCACCCGCTTCAACAAGATAGACGCGCGCTTTCCCATTGCCACTGTTCACATCATTGATGTACATCTCTTTGGTGACAGGATGAACTGACATTGAGAATGGATTACGCAATCCTAAAGCGTAAATAGCGCGATAGTTACCCGATGTTTGATTGTAAAATGGATTATCTGTTGGAATAGAGCCATTTGAATTGATACGGAGCAGTTTGCCCGTAAAGCTATTGATGGATTGCACCGGGTCGGCACCACTCAAACCATCACCCGTTGTGATATACAGCTTGCCATCTGGTCCAAATTGTAAGGCACCCCCGTTGTGGCTGCCTGTAGCGGTACTGTTGTTAAATGGCAAATGCATAATAAGCGTTTCGCTACCCGCTTGAGCTACATTTCCATTGGCTCTAATACGCACAACACGGTTCTGCAGGTCTGTGTCTGACATATAGTACGCATAGATGTAGCCATTGCTAGCAAAGTTTGGGTCAAAGGCGATATCTCTCAAACCACCTGATGCCTGCGGGGTTGGGACGCCGTTGCCATCTCTTGGTGTATTGAACGTGTAGAAGGGCGTTCCTTGTAAAACCCACGCCCCATTAATTTTGCGAGCTACACGCAGCTTACCTGTAATTCGCTCGCTGACAAATAAACGGCCGTCTGGTGCAAACCGCATACTGCTCGGGGAATCGAGGTCTTTCAACACAACAAACGTATCTAACTCAGGTCTCTGAATCACATTAGGCAAGTAATTGAAATATGGCCCACCCTGAGAGGTGCTAGCCCCAACATTAACAAATAAAAGGGAAAAAACGCTTAATAAAAGCAACAAAAATAAAGGGATTCGAATGACGCTAAAAAACTTATTCATTTAACTCCTCATGCAAAGATTAATAAGATGACTGGAAAATTGTTAGGGCGTCATACCCTAACGACGTAGCATAATAAATCAACGCCACTCTATCTATCCTAGCAAGATTAGGTGTTAAATGGATTACATTTAGATGAGGAATGGGAAATAATCTTAATTTTTCGTTTACACGGTTTATTGATTACTCAGGATGGGCTGGCAAAAAGAGTTCTATCTTTTGACGCATGGCGGGATCGGCATGGTAGCCATCAAACCAGGTTGACTCAAAACCTTGATGCTTAACGGCAGTTTCTACCACCCCTCGATTAAACACACTGACATCCTCGTGCTGCAAAAATTCATCAACCGGCATCCAAATCGCTTCCGCAATCTCTGATTCTTGGCGGGTGATTGTGTGCGTCAACGGCCGTAATTTGCACACAAAATAAATATCCGACTTGCCGAATCGCTCTACGTGCCACAGCCGAAACCCAATCACTGATTCAAACTTTGTCTCAATCCCCGTTTCTTCTTGAACTTCCCGAATCACACCTGCTGAAAGATGTTCCCCAACTTCAATGAAGCCGCCAGGCAGTTTATAGCCCGGTTTACGGCCGTCTCTGAGGGGTTGTTGACG
>JANQSK010000268.1 GCA_028284105.1 Anaerolineae bacterium | reverse complement strand
TAAATGCCAGTGTAACAAGTCACCGTTCGCGACGTGTCCATTGATGCCTGCATGGACTGTGATTGTGCAGGCTTGATTAACGGCCGTTGCTAATAGGCGAATCGCTCCAACGTGTTCATGGGTATAGCTAATAAAACGCTCAAAGCTAAGATCAACTATCGTGCCAGCAGGTGATTCCCAGCGTAAATCCCGTCGCAAGACCCCCTGAGCCAAATTGAGTGCTCGTTTAAAATGGTGAACAACACCATCACTCATCTTGAAAGTGTCTTGATCAATTTGAATTTCAAAATCCAACCAGTTGGGTAAATTTGCAAGTTCTGTAAAAGAGACGGGCATATCGTCGTAAATACCATGTGCAAAGGTAAGTGCAGATTCACCAGCGTGCCCTTCTTCTAAACTGCCTCGGCTGGCAAAATAGCCATTCCCGATTGTGAAAATTGTTTCTTTATGGGGCTGTTCGGACGCAACAAATTCTGATTCACAGACGTGCCAGTGGATGTTTTCAGAAACGGCCGTTTGTAGAACACACATAGATACATCGGCCATTTGCTCGACACGTTGGACAGGGTGTTGATACCCTAGAATAGGCTCAAAACGTGATTCTGGACCCACAGCAACTGCCCCCATCCCTGCAGACAAAGCAGCTGATACGCCAGCAAGCGCATCTTCTACAACAACGCAGTTGGCTGGGGAAACATTCATCATCCCAGCAGCATATCGAAACAAATCTGGGGCGGGCTTGGGTCGTTTTACTGAGTTGCCATCCGCAATCACTTTGAACCGGTCAGAGATACCTAAAGCATTTAAAACGGTAGGGGCATTTTTACTGGCTGAGGCTAGCCCAAAAGGAATGTTGGCCTGATCAAGCGTATCAAGCAAGTTGGATACTCCTGGAAGTAAATCCTTCATACTTATCTGGGTCAAAAGCTCCTGGTAGTAGCCATTCTTACGCGCCATCATTTCTTGTAAAGCATCTTCAGAAACGGATTTTCCATCAAGGATGATTTGTAATGAATCACGTCTTGATACACCGCGAAGCTGTTCATTGATTTCACGTGAAAAGCGAAGTCCTTCTTCATCCGCAAGTTTTTGCCATGCTTGGTAGTGAAATTCGGCCGTGTCAGTAATTACGCCGTCTAAATCAAAAATGACACCCTGTAAGCCCATGAATGTGTTCCTCTTTCTCAACAGGCAGCACAAAGCAGATCAGTAGCAATTACTATTGATCGAGAGATGTTTCGGTTGAGTAATTGAGTTATTAGGTAATTAGGTATTTACCCAATTTCACTAAATTGCCCGTCTTAACTCGACTGCCTAATCATTATTTCTGGTTTTAACAAATGTCCCTTCTGTTGTATGGGTTCTCCATTAATTTGTTTGTGCAATAAATCAACGATGACTTGCCCAATACGGGGGATTGGTTGACGAACACTCGTCAATGTTGGGTGAAGATATTCGGCCATTGGATCATCATCATAGCCGGTAATGGCAACATCTTTACCGACCGTTAAGCCAGCAGCTCGAACCGCGTTCATGGCACCTACCGCCATGGCATCCGTAAAACAGGCCACGGCTGTAGGTCGCTTTGAGTCTGGCAAAGCCAGCATTTGCGTAACGGCTCGGAACCCTGTTTCAGTTGTGTTGCTACCGTAGACAATGAGATCTTGATCCAATTGGAGATTAGCTTCAGTCAATCCATCAAGGTAGCCTTGGAAGCGTTCATCTCCTGATCGCGATCCCGCTGGCCAAGAGATTAAGCCAATGCGTTGATGTCCTCGGCTCACAAGATGATTGACGATGCTTTTAAGCCCGTAACGGCCGTCGACATCTGCCCAACAGTAATCCCATGAATCGTTCGCGCGACCAAAACTGGCAAAAGGAATATTGTTCTTAATGAGGTATTCAATACGGGCATCATTATGGTTTGTATCTGCCAAAATAAAGCCCCGCACCTGCTTTCTTGCAAAAAGCGTTTCGTATGTGGACACATCGTAATCATCTTGGCCGATTAAGAAAGTGAGCAGATGATAGTTGTGTTTTTCAACAACTTGTGCAGCACTCGATAAAAATCGATCCAGAATGGGATGGGTCACATCCTCTTCCCCAAGCCGCCAAGCGTAACCAATTAAATTACTAGACCCTGTGCGCAAATTACGGGCACTGATATCGGGTTTGTAATCTAGTTCATTGATTGCCGCCATGATGCGTGCTTCAGTTTCAGCCGAAACATTCGCCTTCTTATTCAAGACTTTGGAAACTGTTTGATAGCTAACTCCGGCCTTTGCGGCCACGTCTTTCAATGTAACGCGTGCCAAATTTCCTCCAAATTCCATAAGGCGAACGTTCGGGCGAACGTTCGCCTTATTTATACTCATCTTTTAGCCCCATGTCAAGAACCGATTTTGAAATCCCTCTATTTTGAGTCAAAATCCATGAGACGACGGTAATTTTAACATGAAAGCGATAGGCTTTAACTGTTTCAAACTGAACTGTTCCGAAGTTTCTAAATTGAAAACCCTTGTTAGTGGAGAACAAAACGTTTCTTGAAATAAAGCACCTATTTGAGCTTTTGTTCTCCTGAAAGTAATT
>JANQSK010000247.1 GCA_028284105.1 Anaerolineae bacterium | reverse complement strand
GGCGAATCTTTAAAATTGAAACATCTAACTGTTCTAAAAACTTAATTATGGTCCACTTAAATCAACTAATATTTGTATATCTGCATTTTGTCTAAGCGTTTCTGTCCACGCTAAAATGGCTTCTTGACGGAATTGATCTAACCTTTGCTGTGGGATGGGATGTTGTGGATCACGTTCTGTTGTTTGAATGATGTAATAGTAGGTTAAGCCATCACTTTCTTGGTAAGGTGCAAGCAAGCTGCTTTGTCCTACTTCAAGGCTAAAAGCAACTTCTTGGAAAGTGGGTGGGACATTAAGAAGGGGCCAGTCGATACCAAAAAAGCCGATATCACCCCCGGTTGGAATCTGATTGGATTGCTCTGGAATTGAATATTGGTTGGCTAAGTCGGCAAATGAATCGCCATTTTGAATTTGAGAAATGATGGTGTTAGCAAGTGCTTCATCAGATACTTTGATATAGCTAACACGGACTTGATCGCTTGTGGTTGGCACAGATGACGCCACTTCAGAAATAAGAGGCCCGTACAAAATGCCAAACGAAATTTCTTCTCTGAGCTCTTCTTCTGTGTAGAAGTTTCGCTCTAGCCAAGCTTCAAAATTTTCACGCCCTTCAGCTGATTCAATGAGCGACAATATTTCTTGATCTACGCGCGATTGATCGACTGTAATACCTGCCTCTAAGGCTGCTTGGGTGATGAGTGTGTTATCAATGATTGAATTAAGGGCTACGGGCTTGTAGTCGATGCTGCTATCTGGATCTGATTGCTGAAACCGAGCGAGTTGTTTTTCATACGTCGATAATAATATGTCTTCCCCATTGACGATGGCTGCAAGAGGGGCACTGGGTGTTGGTGTTGGGGGTATGGGAGTCGGAACGGCCGTTGCTACTTCAGATGTAGGTGGTTGTGCTGAAACCCCTTCAACCGCAATAGCTGCTGTAGGTACCAGAGTCGGCTGAACCTCACTGCCGTTTTGGCGACATCCCCAGAGTAGTGGGGTCAAAATGATTAAAAAGAGAAATCTTCGCATATGCGTCATAAACTATCCCTCATAGAGTGCCTATGATTATACCTTTGGAAAGAATAGGGTGAAAATAATCGGAAGAGGTAAGAAACGAGTTGATTTAGAAGAACACCTGAAGAATGAAGAGCAAGCCCACGATAAGTGCGATTCCAAAACAACCAACGCGTAACAAGGTAGCGGTTAATTTAAAAGCGGCACGTAATACAAAAAGGCCTATCAATAAAATGATGCCAACAACGGCAAGCTGGATCAATTCTTGATTTGTTAACCCAATAAGTTCAGAAAGTGCATCCATAAAAATTCCTTTGAATAAAGTGGTTCATTCGTTCTTTGGAAGCAATGAAAAATTTAAACGTAACGAATGCAGAATCACGATGGCGCATCAACTTAATAAGCCAGTTGATACACTGGTTCAAGTATACCATCTCCCTCAATTCCAGACGTGTGGTTGAAGTGAAAATTGAGATGGTACAAGACGCAGGATACAATAAGTTGATGAGTAATAAAATGATAAATCCAGAAGCATTATTTGATTCTCGACAATTTGGTTTTTCACAAATTGTGACGACAGAAGGTAAGAAAACAGTTTACATGTCTGGACAAGTTGGTTGGGATGAAAACCAACAGATTGTTGGACCTGGTGATTTAGGCGTCCAGATGGCGCAGGCGATTCGAAATATTGAAACAGGATTAAAAGCAGCAGGTGCAACATTAGCAGATGTTGTGCTTTTACGACTTTATATTGTTGCTTCAGAAATTGAAAATAGCGGTGTGATCAAAGATGTCTTGAAAGAGTTTTTTCCCGGTGATAATCCCCCCGCTTCTACCTGGCTTTATATTCACTCACTAGCCAATGAAGATTTCTTGATTGAAGTGGAGCCCGTTGCTGTCCTAAGTTGACACAATGAAGTTGTTTTAAGCTCAAAAATTAAACTAAAAAAGTTTGAGATTCCTATTATTTAGTCGTGGAAAGGATCGACAAACTTTTTCTCTCCTGCGGGGATAGCTATGGGTATTTTATTTTCTTGGGGTGGGCGAGGGCAGGTTGCATAGGGTGAAAAAGCACAAGGTGGATTGTAGGCTTTATTAAAGTCAATCACTACACGGCCGTTTTCTTTAAGCGGTTCGCTCATCAAAAAACGTCCTCCCCCATAGCTTTCTTTCCCTGTTGTATCATCAGCAATCACTAAAAAGAATTGATTGGGGTATTGTGATTTCAAAGCGGTTAAAGAAATGGCTTTTCCTTGGATTTCAGCGTGGATGGTCCCTGGTGAGATTCTATCTTCTGGTGTTCCAAGGATGGTTGGAATTTGAACCACTCTTGGTTCATCATAGGGTTCAAATCGTCCTTCGATACGCCATGACTGAACGATAGGAAAACGCTCAACACCTTGAAATTGTAATCGTCGTTTGCTTTGGCTGTCTCGAATGCGGATACCCAAGGCATCACCCCGTTTGATAAGAAACCAATTGACACTCCCCATGTGAATGATCGTTGGGCCATTTGGATCGGCATCGGTCAGAATAGGCGTTTGTGTAACGGCCGTGTTTTCAATAATGGCCTCAACTCCTTCCTCAATGGACAGCACTATTTCGTTTTCACGAACATCAATTGTGCCAATTGTT
>JANQSK010000245.1 GCA_028284105.1 Anaerolineae bacterium | reverse complement strand
CATTAGACAAGCTGATACAATTGGCGTCATTTTCTGGACCAGCATCACATAAACTAATAGCCCCATAATCCTCTTCTTTAATCCCTAGCCCCTGATCCTCAATCCCTATAAAATTCTTTTATGCTTGGGAAAAGAGAAATCTGGGTTGGGCTTTGCTTTTGCCTACTGCTGGCAACTGGATTGCGCACCTTTCAACTAGAAGCATATCCCCCTGGTGTCCATTTTGATGAAGCGGCGAATGGTTTGCTTGCTGGTGAAATTGCCTTTGATGGCGAACGGCCGTTATTTATTACAAGCTACACTGGTAAAGAGGTTTTCTTTTTTTACGCAGCGGCTGGGGTGATGCGACTCGTTGAGCCATCCGTATTTGGGTTGCGTTTAACGGCCGTTTATCTGGGACTCCTAACCATTGCGGCGACCTATTGGCTCGGTGTTGAGATTTTTCGAGGTCGACGCATAGCCCTGTTGGCAGCGGGTCTATTAGCAATTAGCTTTTGGCATCTCCTGTTTAGCCGCTTAGGGTTTCGGGCCATTTCTCAGCCCCTTCTACAAGCTTTGATGGTTGCCGCATGGCTTCGTGGCCTGCGGCTTAAGCAAGATCGCTGGTTTATATTCAGCGGCATGTGTTTAGGTTTGCTGGGATACACTTATTTAGCGGCACGAATTTTCCCTGTGCTTATTCTGCTAGCGGCATTGCCACTTTTGTGGCAACGGCCGTTTCCAAAGCAGGTAGCTATTAAAAATCTCTTGCTTTTGTTATGCGCTTTGGTGGTGATGGCGCCCCTGCTTCTCTTTTTTATACAAAATCCTGAAACGTTTTGGGTTCGTATCACCCAGGTCTCCCCAAACGATGGCAATCAACTCACGCTTTGGGAAAGCTTTCAGCGCTCATTAGGTATCTTTTTCTGGTCGGGCGACCCGTATATTCGATTTAACTTACCGCTACGGCCGATTTTTAATCGTGTACTAGGGGGCTTTGGTGTCCTTGGCTTTGTGGTTGCAATCGTTAAATTATGGCAAGCCAAGCATCCACAAACAAGAACGGCCGTTTTGCTACTCCTCTTAGCCCCATTTATCATGCTTTTGCCAACTGCATTGGCGACCAACGAAATTGTCCCAAGCCATTTGCGGGCCATTGGGTTGATACCCTTTCTCTTTTATTTGCCAGCGATGGGTATCGATTGGTTACTGCGTCGTCAGTGGCTTTTTATGAATAATCGGCCAGCGATTGTTTTTGGTATTTTCTTCTTTTTAGTGAGCGGGTTAGGGGCAGAAACGGCCGTTGTCTATTTTCAAAGGTGGGGAGAGCAAACGGCCTTATTTTTGGAAACGGATGGAGATTTAGCGGAAGCGGCAACACTGCTTGATGATCTCTCTTTAGATAACGAAACGCTTTTTGTTGCGAGTCCCCATTTTCAGCATCCTACAGTTGCTCTCTTAAGTGAGCGATATGAGCAGGTGCAATGGCTCCCGCAAGGGGACGCACTCGTCTTTCCAGCACAATCTGAGGCCATTGTCGTGTACCCAGCCAAAGCGCCTCCACCTGATTGGGCATTGCCTTATTTAGAAACGGCCGTCTTACTCACCGACGAGATAGATAACAGCAACAGCTTTGCAGCAGCTTATCAGTTTGAGGAAGCGCCAGACTTTGAAATTCCAATTCAGCAGGGAACAAACTTTAGTAATATCATTACGCTGCTGGGCTATGACCTTGATGAGGAAAAAGACGAATCGATCGGATTAACATTATTTTGGTCAATCGATGGACTTCCTCCAACAGAAATCATGCCCTTTGTTCATTTAGAAGATCAGAATGGCTATCGATGGAGCCAAATTGAGACATTCGCCTATCCCTCTTCGCAGTGGGTTGAGGGGGATTTGGTCATTCAGCGAATTGAGATGCCTATACCGATTGGTACTCCCCCAGGCGATTATCAATTGAAGCTCGGGTTGTTTGCCCCAGAGTCCGGGGATCGACTGGCACAGTTTAGTGAAGACGGCCGTTATGCGGGCGATTCCTTTCTGATTGAATCCGTTCCGATTGTGGCGTTTACAAATCCAGAAACGCCACCAGCACCAATCATTCCATTCAATCAGGAAATTAGCCATGGACTTATTTTTGCTGGGCACGATCCCATTCAGGCAAACATCTTTACAGGGGAACAACTACCAGTCTCTCTGCATTGGTTTGCGCCTCAACAGGTACCTCCGATTACCTTGCGATTCAGCCTATTAAAAGTAGGTGATGTGGGTGGCCGGATTTTGGCCAACAATCAACCTGTTTACGACACGTATCCTTTCCAATTTTGGGAGACACCTCAGTATGTGATTGATCGGCAGCTATTGACTATCCCAGATGACGCGGAGTCCGGCAGCTATGCAGTGAGTGTGCGGCTGCTTGATGCGCTTGAAAATACGGTCGGGGTGTTTGAATTAGGGCAAGTGACAGTTGAAAAAACAGAGCGCATCTTTTCAGAACCTACTTTTGATGTTGCCCAAACGGCCGTATTTGGCAGTGAACTGATGCTACACGGCTATTCTCTAACCCCCTTGGAAGATAATTCAGCTGAACTGACGCTTGTTTGGCAGGCGCTGCAAAAACCAAAAGCAGATTACACCATCTTTGTTCATCTTCTGATGCCTGATGGAAGTTGTTCACCCTGTGCCTGGCAGCAAGATGTGATGCCACAGCAAAATCAATACCCTACCACGCGTTGGCAAATAAATGAGTATGTTGTTGATCGCTATCAGATTGAGCTACCAGACAGTTTGGAAAACGGCCGTTATCCGCTAGAAATCGGCCTATACCTTGCAGATTCAGGCATTCGTCTGCAGGTCGAGTCTGATTTTACCAACACAGGGGATGCCTTATTCTTAGACCCTATTCAGAAGTAAGTGCTATTTAATGGATTAAGTGAGAATTCTCGAGCCTATTTGGGTTCGATGATCTCTTCGGGTGGTTCGACACGAAGCGGGTATTCAGCCGCAGGATATGAGCCGAGCACCTTGAGCATTGAAGACTGCTTGAGAATGCCAAGAAGTGCTTGGCGTACTCCTTCATCATCCTCATGCCCTTCAAAATCAACGTAGAAAAGATAGTGCCAAGGCCGATTGCGACGAGGGCGTGATTCAATCTTAGTGAGATTTAGTTCATGCTTTGCGAGCTCCCCCATGACAGAGAACAGCGCGCCGGGTACATGGCGCGTTGTAAAAATGATGGAGGTTTTGTTTTTCTCACCGCGTGGGGGGTCCATTCGGCCAAGGATGAAAAAGCGCGTGAAGTTTACATCCAAATCTTCAAGATTCTGGATCAATATTTCAAGATTATATGTTTCAGCTGCTAATGCACTGGCAATGGCTGCCGTGCCAGGCTCAGGGCGATTAGAGAGGTCTCGTGCTGCTCCAGCGGTATCGTAATGATCGATCGCTTGAATACCAAGCCGCTTTAGATTGTTTTCACATTGGGCGAGTGCCTGATGATGGGAACGAGCACGCTTGATATCTTTTAGATCAGTCCCTGCTGGGGCCATTAAACAATGCTCAATGCGAACAATAATTTCGCCCTGAACCCGCAAATCATGGTCAATGAGCAAATCATAGGCCGGAACAACGGTGCCCGCGAGCGAGTTTTCTACTGGAAGCATGCCATAGGTGGCGCGTTCTTCATGGATGGCTGCAAAGATGCCTGCAAAATTTCGGCAGGGCATCGTTGCGACACTATCGCCAAAGTAATCTCGGGTTGCTTTTTCTGAATAAGAGCCTGGCTCGCCTTGAAAGGCCACAACAATACGTTCTTTTCCCATTTTGACTTCCATCTTTTTTGTCACAAAATGACGGTTTGGATTGTTGATAGGTAGAGAACAAAGCGTTTTATTCTCTTTCAAGTAATTATCTAATGAAGAGTAATTGACTTGAAGCCGTAATCAACGAATTGGGGAAGTATAAGTGAGAAGTAGGAAGTAATCAAACGAGAGTGATTCCTTTTGAAACCTTATTTCAAGGAGCCTTTGATGACAAAATTTACAAGACGACGATTCTTAAAACATTTAGGTGCATTAACGGGAACGGCCGTATTAGCCGGTGGCTACACCATTTTTGTTGAACCCTATTGGGTGCAGATTGTGGAACGGCCGTTGCCCATTAAAAACCTCCCCAAATCTTTACAGGGAAAGACGCTGTTACAAATTAGTGATATTCATGTAGGGAACAACTTTAGCTGGGAATATTTGATTCGAGAATTGCAGCAAGCCCAAACGCTTGAAGCTGATATCGTCGTGTATACAGGCGATTTTGTCTCCTATGAAGATGAGGAACAGTTTGTCCAGCTTCAAGAAGTGATTCAACATGCACCCTTAGGCAAGCTGGGCACCTTTGGAATAACAGGCAATCATGATTTTGGTGAACGCTGGGCTGAAATTGAGGTAAGCGTTCAGGTTTGTGAGATTGTAGAAGCACATGGTATTCATATGTTGCGGAATGAGATTGCTGTTGTCAATGATCTCAAAATTGCGGGTTTGGAAGATTATTGGAGCCCCTTGTTTGATCCAGAGCCAGTGACATCCCAATTTACACCAGATGAACCGGCCATCATGCTCTGTCACAATCCCGATGCATGTGACGAACCGGTTTGGGGTCAATTTCAAGGCTGGACGCTTTCAGGCCATACACATGGGGGGCAGATTCGACCACCTTTTGTGAAAGCACCTATTGTTCCAACCAAAAACCGTGAGTATACAGCTGGAGAATTTGTGGTGGGAAACGGCCGTAAGCTATATATCAATCGTGCGCTTGGCCATTATATTCCTATCCGCTTCAACGTCCGTCCGGAAATCACCTTGTTTACGATGGTTGAAGAGTCAGGCTAAATTTTAGGGGGTGATGGGAGCAAAAGAGGACACTGGGGCAAGAATAAATGGTTCGTCGCTTTCAGTGAACAGATTT
Source organism: Anaerolineae bacterium (assembly GCA_028284105.1). Lineage (GTDB taxonomy): Bacteria > Chloroflexota > Anaerolineae > Promineifilales > Promineifilaceae > QQUD01. The sequence continues at coordinate 2,777 of JANQSK010000245.1, read as the reverse complement.
TGGCATGGACCAGGATTGCAGGTGTAGGGATCAAAAATACCGATACGAAGGCTGGTTACTGTATCATCCATTGTGACTGTATGGGCTTGAACAATTTGTACATCAGCTTGCCAATGAGGAAACCACAGACCTTGAGGGTCTAAATTGTCCCAATGATAATCTTCAGCAATAACGTCTCCGTTTTCATTGAGTAGCTGCATAAATAAACGCATCGGCTGTTGCTGTAGAGTCATTGTTTGCCAGCGTGTGATTATTTGCCCATCTTCTGATTGCATGATGTCTAATAACCGAATCTGCTGTCCAAAATTCTCGTTGAGGACAATTTGATGGCTAGTTTCATCAAGTTGCTGCGTGTGGGCCATCATACGCACGCTTTTTGACAAACGACTGACCTCGTTGATAGCAACGATAGGATTTAATTGATTGGGAAAGGATTCAATTGCGGGGAGATAAACGGCCGTTTCTGCGCCATCAGCCGCTAAAATCAGGGTCCCATCGTGAGGATTAAAATAACTCAATGGCGGTGTTTCCCCATTAAATAAAAGCGACATTGTTTGAGAATCCATTGTATCGGGAGACCATCCTCCGATAGTGACCGTGACCGGTTCCGATGTAGTCTGAATGTGGTGCGCGATGTCTGAAAATGCAGCTTGCCATACAAAAGGAATGTCACCTCCTGTGGGCCAAACGATGAACGTTAACCATGCTGATCTCACTGCATAGATCAAAAATATTGTCAAGACCAAAAATCCACGACTTTTCCCCAAAACTGTGGATAACTTGGGGATAACTGTGGATAACTTGGGGAAAGTGTGAATAACTTGCGCCGGAAAGACCGCTAATACGGGCAAAATCATGATGATTCGGATAGTGCTTGGGGCATTAATTGTGACCAAACTCGGGGTAATTGAAACGGCCGTCCACAATAAAACAAACGCGTTTTCAGGTCGTTTAATTCTCAAAATGACACCAATCAAACCAATATAGAATAAGATTCCTACAATCGGTTCGAATACGGGTGCAAAAGCGACATTTTGTCGCCAAAGCGGATCGCCGCGAAAACCAAACATGCCTAAGATTTTGAACCCATTTTCAAGGATGGGCTGTACATTGCCTGATTGCAATTGACGCAACGGTTCGCTGACCTCTTCTACACGAATTTCTGCGCCTTGATTAGTTTGCAAGAATAGGAAAAGTGGTGCTGAAAGCATGGCAAAAACGGCCGTAAACCACAAAATACCCCAAACCTTACGCCGAAATGTGGCCCAATCAGTCACGGCCAAATACAAAATCCAAATGGCATAAAAAATCGGCAAGGCTCTAGCCGCAAGATAAACATTGAGGCTCAATCCTGCAAAAATGGCAGATAAAAGGAAGTAGAAAATTGGGGTATTCGTAATTGGGTAATTGGGTAACTGCTCCCCGGTCCCTGTTCCCCGATCCCTGCTCTCTGCTCCCCATGCCATGAACCAAAAGTAAGCACTCAACCCAGCGGTCACTGGGAGAAGAATAGCCCGTAGTGCAAGACGGCTGTAAAAAATAGGCCAAAAGAGAACGGAGGTGATGACCATCGCATAAACGGCCATTTTCCTGCCAAAGAGCTTACGTACCAGCGCATACGTCACGGCAATGCCTAAAATGCCGGCAAAGGCTGCAGGAAGCCGAAGCGCAAAGGCGTTATCCCCAAACAATGCTACAAAACCGGCCTGAATATAATGAAAACCCGCCTCATGACCATAAGCGCGCGTGAAATAGATAGCGTGATTTCCTGCTAAGATTGAGCGATCGATGAGCCAGTTGGCAACTTCATCATGGGCTAAACCAGGTGGGGAGGTGTTGTTAATACCAATAAGGCGCAACCCTGCACCTATAAGGAGGACGATCGTGAGAAACGGCCGTTTGAGGACCCACTCATCTAGCTTTTGCCAATCCATTATGCCAGCCGCCTTGCAATGGGCTCAGGCAGAATTGAAGCTAACACGTCTTTTTCTTGTTGACCAATGATGTTTAAAAGGAAGAGTCCGCCAAGATAGATGGCCACACCGATAACTAAGCCAACAAGCATATGCAATTGTCTTCCTAAATAAAGTCCTGCAAACATGATTGCTGTGAGCAGCAACGGCCGTAAAAGTAATCCCATCCAATCGATATTCGCCATCTTTGTGCGCAGATAGTAGGCAAACACGCCCATTAGCACCAGCTCCGACAAAATTGTCGTCACAGCAGCCGCTCGATACGTGTAAAGCGGTATAAAAATGAGATTGGCAATAATGTTAAAACCAACTGCAATGGCAAAAGCGCGAGGCTGTTTATCTTCCAAACCCAGACCAATGAGCACATAGTTCGTAACGCTATTAAGCCATCCAAACGGGATCGATAAAATCACAATTTGTAGTGCTATCGCTCCGTGGGGCAAGAACTCCTCACCTGACAAGATGCCTGTGAGTGGATACGCTAAATAAAAAGTCACGGCCGAAATTGGTAGCGCCAACAAGAGCATAAGCTTTAAGGAAAGCTGGTACATATTTCGAGCTGATTCAAACGAATTTTTTAGCTCACGGCTAATGACGGGGAATAGGGCAAGAGTAAAAAAAGAGGGGATAATTTGCAGTGCATTAAACCATTTATACGCTGTGCTGTACCAGCCCACAACTGTTTGCCCCGTTGCTGGAAGCTGGAGTCGTAACAAAACCACATCAATCGAAATAAAGACCGTTTGCAAAAGATGAATTAGCATCAGGGGCCACCCTTTGACCATCATTTCTCGCTGGAGTGGC
>JANQSK010000240.1 GCA_028284105.1 Anaerolineae bacterium | reverse complement strand
ACGGACATTGTTGTTTCGGCCTTAGCAGATTGAGGATCTTGCACGTCATGCGGTCTGCATGATCTGAACAATTTAGACCAACGCGGCATCCCAGGTTGTTTTGTGATTACAACAGCATTTGAAGACGCCGCCCAAGCCCAATCAACGGTGCTTGGTTTTGAACCTGCCATTGCTTGGGTTGCACACCCTATTCAGAATCGAACCCAAGATGAAATGAGGGAACTAGCTGAAAACGCCATCCCGACAATAATGTCAATGATTGTAAGCTCAGCATAAATAGATGCCGAAAGCTGAGCCTGTCGAAGCTTGGCATGAAAGACCAACTTTGAAAGGTGTCTGTGACCTTCGCTTTTAAAGTGTTTTTTGACGACGCATTCAATTATGAAGGAAGAATATGAAAGTTACTGTATGTGAATTAAGCAATCAAATGGAACAATTAGAGCAAGAATGGGAGTTGTTGATAGAGCACGTTAAATCACAACAAAGTGATTTGGTGCTGCTGCCTGAAATGCCGTTTTTCCCTTGGATAGCTCAAACCAATAGCGTCGATGTTGGCGTGTGGCAATCCTCTGTTCAGAGGCATGAGCAGTGGATGAAAAGATTGATCGAGCTTTCACCGACTATGGTGCTAACTTCCCAGCCTGTCATCAAGGAAGGGAAACATTTGAATGAAGCGTTCATATGGGATGCAGAGGCGGGATACAAAGCGGTTCATCATAAACATTATTTGCCAAATGTTGAGGGATGGTGGGAAGCGTCATGGTACGAGCCAGGTGAAAAAGAATTTAATATCGTTGAGAGTCGCAACGGCCGTATTGGATTTCTAATTTGTACTGAGATTTGGTTTAACGCCCATGCCCGTGAGTATGCTAAGCAAGATATCGACTTGCTTGTTTGCCCTCGAGCGACCGAGTTGATGTCCATTGATAAATGGCTGGCTGGAGGTAGAACCGCTGCTGTCGTGTCAGGCGCCTATTGTTTATCCTCAAATTTTAGTTCCGGTGATGGCACTGGTAATGAATGGGGTGGTTGTGGCTGGATCATTGAACCTGAAGAAGGGGACGTACTCGGCGTTACAACAAAAGAACAACCATTTTTGACCTTTGAGATTGATTTAAGTGTGGCAAAGGCCGCCAAGAGCTCTTATCCTCGAAATGTCCTTGGTTAAATTTGCTAATAGAGTAGATTCATTGATAAATTTAGCTTTTTAGCTCGAAATAGATTCGCTTTTACCCTTTTGCCTTTTGAGCGATGGTTAACATTGATTTAACCGATCTCATAGAAATAAAATTTACTATAGGTTGAATTATGAAGGCTCCTCAATCTTCCAAACAAGATGCACCCAACCATAAACAGCTTGTCAATGAGCAACGACGTCAAGCGAGACGGAAGAACCTAAAGCGTCTCCTCAATCCGAAGCATGTCGCCTTTGTGGGTGGCAGCGCAATGGAAGAGGCAATTGATATGCTCAAGGCTGCAGATTATCAAGGACAAATTTGGGTCGTCAATCCTCGTTATGACACATTGGCGGGATTGCCAACTTTCAAGTCTGTTTTAGACCTACCCGAAGCACCTGACGCCTCCTTCCTTTATGTGTCTAAAGAAATTACTAAAAATATCATTCCTGAATTGGCTCAAATCGGGGCTGGTGGAGCCATTTGCTTTGCAGCTGGTTACTCAGAATTGGGGGAAAACGGCCGTAATCAGCAAGAGGAACTTAATGAACTTGCTGGGAATCTTGCCGTTATGGGGCCTAATTCCAATGGGCTGCTTAATTACTTTGACAAAATACCCTTATGGCCAGTTCGTGACCATGAGCCAGAACAGTTTAAGCGGGCTGCAGCCATCATTTCATCCAGCGGTGGATTACTTTTCAACTTTAATGTGAATAGTCGCTCGGTTCAGGCTGGGTATATGCTCAGTGCAGGGAATCAAGGATTTCTCGACCAGAGTGATTATCTTGATGTTGTTTTAGATGATCCCCGTGTTTCAGTTGTTGCTCTTTACATTGAAGATCCCAAAGATTTGATTTCCCTAAGCCATGCTTCGGCAAAAGCGTTGAAAAAAGGTGTACCAGTGGTGGCGATTAAAACAGGGCGTACTGAAGTTTCAGCCATGTTGGCCCAAACTCATTCTGGAGCGCTCGCTGTGGATGATGATTGGATAGATGCCTTTTTCTCTCGCTGCGGCATTGTTCGCGTTCACTCGATTCCCGCTTTGATGGAAACCATTAAACTGATGACCACGACAGCTATTCCAAAAGGTCGACGTGTGGCTTTTTTAACCAATGGGGGTGGTGATAAAGCAATTCTTGGGGATGCGGTTGAAGGGTATGTGATGGAGTTGCCTCAGCCATCTCCGACCGTTGCTGAGAAGCTAAGAGAAATCATTCCCCATTTTGCGACTGTTTCAAACCCACTTGATTATAATGCTTATTATGCGGGTTCTGGAGCTGATGTTTTTGCTGAAGACAACCCAGCTCAGCTCGAGCATTGTTACAAAACGATGTTAGAAGATGAGTATGACGTTTTAGTGATGATGCGTGGGTCAAGGGTGGATTTAAAGGGAAACTATGAACCGCCTGGCCCAACAGAGAAGGCTTGGATTGCTGCCACCAAAGAACAAGATAAATGTGTTATCCAGCTTGCTAAACTTCCTGAAAGTATGCCCCTTGAGTATCGTGAATTGCTAATTGCAAATGATATTGCACCGCTTCAAGGTTTAGAACCTGCAATGGTGGCGCTCGATCGCGCTATTCGCTGGCAAGAAATGTGGCAAGAAAAGACTAAGTTGGAAACGGCCGTTGTCACGCTCCCCCCAATTCCAGAATTGCCTTTATCAGGTCAGCTTGTTTCTGAAGCAGAGGGCAAATCAATCCTTTCTTCAATTGGGGTCTCTGTCCCCAAACATCAAGTCGTTTCACCGACAGACGTTGTCTCTGTCGCTGAGTCAATTGGCTATCCTGTGGTGCTTAAAGTCATTGACCCCATCATCTCTCATAAAGCCAAAGCAGGTGCAATGGCGTTAAGCTTGATGACATCAGAAGCCGTCGAAGAAGCCCTGAGCAAGATGACAAAACGATTGGCTAAGCAAAATATCCCTATGAATAAACTGCTTGTCGAACGCATGCTCACAGATGCTGAAAAGGAGCTGTTTTTAGGGGTTAGCTTCAATGAACGGTTTGGGCATGCATTAACATTTGGTCGCGGGGGTGTTGATGTAGAAGAGATTGGGGATGTTGATATTGCTTTACTTCCGATGACTGATGTGGAGATTGAAAACTTTGTAAAAAATCAGCGTGTTACTAAAAACCTATCAGAAAATATAATTGAACAAGTCATTGATATTGTCATCAAGGTTGCCAACTATGCCTTTTCTGAACGTGAGCGGCTCATTAGCTTGGATATTAATCCTTTGATTGTGACCCGAGATGGGAAGGTAACGGCCGTTGATGCTTTGTTTGAATTCATTGAGGAGGCGCAGTGAAAAAAGTATCTCATTCAGAAGCAATAGGTCTTAGTGGGCCCCAATTTGAATTTGATGTGGAACGGGGCAAAGTTCGTGAGTTTGCCAATACCCTTTTTGCTTTCCGTCCAGAATATCTTGAAGGTAAAAACCCGCCACTCTTCCCAATTCAACTGGTCGTTGCCAGTTATCTTTGGGGATATATGCTCGAAGATCCAATGGATACACCTCTGACCCAAGTCGATATCAACTATGATATGTCTTTGGATGGCGAACAGGAGTTTATCTTTCCAGATGGGCCGCCATTAGCAGGTCAAACGTTGTTAACACGCACTTGGGTAGATGATATCTGGGAAAAACCGAGCCGTCGTTCAGGTAAGTTGACCTTCTATAAAATGCGCTCTGATTTTACAGACGAAAAAGGGAAAGTTGTTGCCACTCATTACTCGACCTCGGTTGTGCCAGACAAAGTGCCTGAAAACGATTCATCTTCTGAAATCGAAATAAATAGAGAAGATGCTTATATGAAACGAGG
>JANQSK010000205.1 GCA_028284105.1 Anaerolineae bacterium | reverse complement strand
GGCGAATTTCCCACAAAACGGTGGCCTTTAGACAAATATGTTCGAGATGAGCATATCCTTTTGATTCCAGCTGATGCCCCTGCTGGCCAATACACTGTTTCAGTGGGGTTGTGGGTTCAAACTGAAGGATGGCGCTTGCCCATTCTTGACACATCGGGTCAGCAGATTGGGGATAGCCAGACCATATTTGAGATTACGGTAAAATAGCTTCATGAGTTTAAGAGTAATCAGCGGATCCGCACGAGGACGACGGTTAAAAAAAGTGCCTGGTGATAGCACACGCCCCATCATGGATCGGGTAAAGGAAAATTTATTTAACATTTTGCGTGATGAGATTCATGAGGCGAGATGGCTAGATCTATTTGCGGGAACAGGTCAGGTCGGCATTGAGGCATTGAGCAGGGGTGCCCGCGAAGTAGTTTTTATTGACACAGTCCGCGCTGCAATCCAAACGATTGAAACAAACCTCAATATTACCAAGCTGTCTGATAAGGCTCAAATTGTTAAGAGTGACGCCTTTGCCTATTTAGAGCGCTCCGCAATTTCACCGTTTGACCTCATTTATATTGCACCGCCCCAATACAAAGAGATGTGGATTACGGCGATGCAGCTGGTGGATAAACGGCCATTTGACCTTCTCACCGAATATGGACAAGTAGTTGTGCAAATTGATCCTAAAGAAGATAAAGCGCTTGAACTCGAGCATTTGGTTTTGTATAAATCGCGGAAATATGGCAATACGCTTCTCAACTTTTACGAGATAGATTCGCATAGCGAATAGTTGCCACAGGATTCTCAAAAGCAAAAGATCATGAAAAAAGCATTGTATTTACTTCATAACGATTGGATTGAACGTGTTACCCGAGAGGTAGCTGGACGCGTTGCCCCCGATTTTGAGGTTGTTTTTGTCAATCCTGCAGACGAAACGGCCGTTCTCGAACACCTTCCTGATGCCGATTTTATTGTCTGCTTGGCGTTGAAATCTGAATGGGTGCCCCAATTGAAAAAGTGCCAACTCGTTCAGCATAATGGGGTGGGATATGATGCGATTGACGTACAGGGTTTAAAGCAGGCAGGCATTCCACTAGCGATTTCACCTGAATTTACAGCGATTGGCGTGGCTGAACATGCTATCATGATTATGTTGGCATTGAGTCGGCAGTTGATTCCAGTTCACAATAGCTTGGCTCGAGGTGAATTTGAGATGTTCAGCTGGCGGGCGGGATGTACGACGCTATACGGCCGTACTGTAGGCATTATTGGTCTTGGTCGAATTGGCAAGCAGGTTGCTAGAATGGCCCATGCGTTTGGCGCAAAGGTGATTTTTAACGACATTGTTGACCCGCCACAATCGCTGATTGATGAGTTAGGGTTAACGGCCGTCTCGTTTGAAGAAATACTCGCCCAATCAGAGATACTCACGGTCCATGTGCCATTAACAGATCTGACGCGCAAAATGTTTGGCCCTGCACAGTTTGAACAGATGCAAAAAGGGGCGCTTTATATCAATGCCAGTCGTGGCCCAACATACAGTTTGGCTGCTTTGATTGAGTCACTGGAATCGGGTCATTTAAGAGGAGCCGGTATCGATGTGTATGATCCAGAACCACCCCCTATGAATCATCCCATTTTTAAGTTGCCCAATGTGATTTGTACGCCCCACATGGCCAGTGGCACGATTGACCGGCACACAGCGATTGTCGAAGGTCAGTTTGCAAACATCCAGCGTGTCATGAATGGAGAACGGCCGTTAAATGAGATTGTGGAATAAAACCAATGCTCACTCTAAAATGTGCTGCCTGCAAGCGTAAACTTTGGAAATACGACAAAATTGGCAAAGGGGAAGTGCTCCGTTGCCATAAAGATCGCATCACCCGAACTTATCAAATGCATCAGACAGGAGATAAGATTACCTGCCAATGTGGTAAAGAAATTGGGATTGATAAGGGGGCAGCTATTAAGATGATAAGCAAGGCATTTATATATAGTGGGGAGAAGCGGAGTGGGTGACCTGTTCCAACTACTTTCTATAAAAATTTAGCCGAGCGTGTCATGCGTCATCAGTCCGTAGTCACGTTTGCTGACAAACTGATATGATGAAGACTCGACATTTTTTTGTGGCAATCCTCTTTTTATTGTTGCTTCCAGCTTGCCAGGAAGCCCCTTCTTCTCTAGAAAATTCAGCCACATCTACCCATACGAATCTTTATGCCACAACCGTTGCCAATGCAACCCGCCAAGCATCAGATGCAGACAGCAGGATTCAAATAGAATGGGTTGTCGGTCTTGGGAACGATCTAACGGAAAGACAGGAAACTCGACTTAATCAGTTAGCAGACCGTTACAACACGTTTCAAAATGATGTTTGGGTTCAGTTAATTGTTTTACCTGAAGATGAGGCATTAGTTCATCTAAAAACCGCTCAAATGCAAGACTCTTTTCCTGATTTGATTGGTCCTTTGCGATTAGATGCTGCGAATTATTTTTATGGAGAATGGTTAGATTTACGGCCGTTACTTCCTTCAGCTCATCTTCAAACTTATTCTGAACACAGTTTGGGTCTTTACGAGATAAACGGCCGTTTAGAAGGCGTTCCTATCAACTTATACCCCTCGTTTATATTCTACAATCGCAAGCTGTTCGATAAAGCTGGTTTAGCTTATCCTCCCCAGCAGTATGGGGAGCCATATGCAGATGGGGAGCCTTGGGATTTCAACAAGGTTCGTGAACTCGCCATACTGCTGACGCTTGACAGAGAGGGCGATCCGGCAAGCGCTCCCGATTTTAATCCTCAGGATGTACGTCAATTTGGCTACATCAATCAATGGAATGAAGTCACGCGAGAAGGCGTGGTGCCTTTTGGGGCCTATTCACTGATCAATGAGGCGGGGCAAATTGAGCTGTCAGAAGCGTGGCAAGAAGGTATTCGTTGGACTTATGAAGCCATGTGGATAGACCGAATTTATCCTCATCAAGCGGATCAATTTAGCGATCTGTTTTCAAATGCCAACACATTTCGCTCAGGTCACGTTGCGATGGCGCATGCGCCTCAGTGGTTTACATGCTGCATGGGAGAGACTGATTTTGAATGGGATATTGCCGTCATGCCAAGCTATGAAGGACAAGTAACCTCTAAACTTCATTCAGATGGATTCCGCATCTTTTCTGAAAGTGATGAACCCATTGCAACGGCCGAATTTTTGCATTGGCTCATGACGACAGGCTATCAAGATTTGCTCTTTGCGTATGGAGGTGTGCCTGCCCAACCTGAAAGAATCACATTTATGGTTGAGGAATTAGACGATTTTTACCCGTATGATGTCAATTGGCAGGTAATGCTTGATAGCCTTGACCATGCAGACGCCCCGCACCATCAAGCCTATATTCCAAACTTTGAGCAAGTTCAGTTGGCTGAACAGCTATTCTGGTCGCTATTGGAAACGGATCCTGCTTTACAATTAGATGATGAAATAAACTCCTTTGAAAACCATCTTCAGCACATCATTGACTCATCCGATTTAGACTAATAATTCATCAAACACACGCATCAAAATTTAAACGCAAAACTCATTAGGACTATGGCACTATACATGGATCTGAATGTGTGACGTAGAATTTGTTTATTCCAGTCTGAAGTTAGAAAAATGTATCTGTAGTTTTTTGTATTGGTAGCCACCTCTTTTAATTTTTTGCAAGCAAAACTCGATGATCGAAAAATGATGGAAATGATGGCAGTACCTCAATCAATTCATGTTTTTCCCGTGACGCTAAAACGGCTTCCGTACGGGGATGCGTCGTTGGATGCCCTGTTTTATGTGGAATTAGGCGAACAAGTACTTGATCGGCTTTCTTTATTTGAAGAAGCTTTTCGAATTCTTCAACCGAAGGGTTTGTTTTTTGTCAATCAACCCAATCGGTTTCCTGAGCTTGTTGAAGCTGGGTTTTCAGACGCCTTGGAAGATTTTCCAGAGGCCACGCCAGCCAATTGGCGAGCTGCTTACCTCACCGTACAAAACGGCCGTTTACACATCACTGAGCTTGAAAAATCTCACGTGTATCCTTTGAAGTCACCCTTCTTTAAAACGGCCGTTTGTGTGACCAAACCCGCCCCATAATTAATAGTCGTCCATCTCCCCAAAGACCGTATACTTACTTCGAGTACAGGTTTAGGAGATGAGCGATGCACAGCACAATTTTACGCCATTCAGATTTTACTATTTGGGAAAATGACCAATCCGTTCAATTTGAACAGATCTTTAAAGATGTGTCTAAGAGAACGCGCATTGGTGTTGTTACGCCTTATCGATTTGCAGGGGTAGGTGCTTCTAACCTCATCATGGCCTTTGTGACAGCTTTCTATGATTGTTATCGTGCCGATTCAGATGAATTTTTTGCGTATCCTGATTATTTTACGTTTCAACAACAAACACCTGTTGCTCATTACACCATGATGGACATTTGGCCCCCTCACCGGAATGTGTTTGTAGGAGCAAATTCGGCTGATTTGGTTAACGCTATCATTGACCGTGGGATTGATGTGTTGCTTATACCTGAAGGACCAAGGCGATCATCTCACGTGCTCGATAGAATTCAACTGCCGGCAGTGCAAAGATTGATATCGGCTTGCTATTTGTATAGCCCGACAAATGAAGTGCAAACACCCACTTTGGCTATTGAAACAGAGCGGCAAGAGATCATTGATTGGACAACGGCCGTTTTTCAAACCCCAGCGCTCAAAGATGATCCTATTACGCAACAAGCCCAAGTAAGCTGGCAATCCTCTGTAAAAAGGAACCCTAAACTGAGACAAACATTCCAAAAAGTCAGTCTCGATGATGCTCTTTTATATTTGACCTAATTTACAAATCATTCAATTGTTGATTTTGCTTTTCTAAGCAGTTGATTTAGTTTGGGTGGGACGTTTTCCCTCTACAAGAATAGCGGCCGCAACGGCGCTGATCCAACTCAAGCCAGCCCCTATCCACATAATTTGTCGAAAAACGGTGACGAACGATTGTCGAATCGTTTGTTGAATGAGAACGGCCGTTTCGGTATCAACATTTTCAGGGGGGGTGGCGCCTCCTAAATTTCGTCCTTCGTTTTCTAAAAGCTGACGTTGTTCATTGGTGAGGTCAATTGTTGATGTTTGGGCAGATAGCGTTTGGCTAAAAGAGATCAAAGCAATGGCACCAAAGATAGCAATGGCCAACACCTGTGCCGAACGGGAAACAGCGTTGTTGATTCCCGAAGCAATACCCGAGGTCTCAACTGGTGCGGCTCCCATAACGGCCGTTGTTAGCGGAGCCACAGTAATGGCCATCCCAAAGCCAAACACCAATATTGGTGGTAAAAAAGTAGTCCAATAATCGGAGGGGCCATCCGTTAAGCCGGGGAGAGTAAACAAAAACATGCCAACACCAGCTAAGGTGGGGCCGATGATCAATGGCAAACGAGCCCCGACTTGATCCACTAATCCACCTGCCCATCGCGACATGAGGATCATCAAGATAATAAAGGGAAGCATCGTTAATCCTGCAATCTCCTCTGGGTAACCTTGGGCTTGGATAAAATTGAGCGGTAAGAAAAAGAGGATGCCTCCTAATGCCGCGTAGAGAAACAAGGTGAGCAAATTGGTGCCGCTAAAGGTCCGTGATCGAAAGAGTTCTAATGGCACCATCGGATGCTTTGTGCGAGACTCAACCCATAAAAATAAACCTAAACTAACGAATCCTCCAAGTAAGGTTGTTAAAATGAGCCAATGGGTAAACCCCCATTCCGGTGCTTGAATAAAGCCAAACGTGATGCCTGCAAGCCCAAGCGTGGCTAAAAGGGCACCCGCCCAATCGAGTTGGGATGGAGCATTTTCATCTTTAGTTTCGGGAATGAAAGAAAGTGCGTATATGGCAATAATGGCTAGTGGAATATTGAGAAAAAACACCATTCGCCACTGTCCTTGTCCGGCTAGCCAACCTCCTAAAACGGGCCCGAGCGCAATCATTAGCGCCCCAAAGGTTGACCACATCCCTATCGCTGAGCCACGGCGGTCGGCCGGAAAGTTGGCTGTTAAAATGGCAAGGCTGCCAGGAACAAGTAAAGCGCCTCCAATACCTTGAATCGCACGCGCAATGATGAGAGTGAATGTGTTTGGGGCTAATCCACACAGCGCTGAGGCGACAGTGAAGACGATGATGCCTATACGGAAAATATAGTTACGGCCGTAATGATCCCCTAATGAGCCACCGACCAAAATCAAGGCTGATAAAAAAAGTGCAAAGGCGTTAATGATCCACAAAAGTTCTGCACCAGTGACGTTCAAGTCGCGCTGTAAAGCAGGCAGGGCAACGTTTAATGCAGAACTACTGATTGAAACGATGCTGGAGGCTAGGATGGTTGCGACCAGCACCCAGCGTTCAATGGTCTGTTGTTCTTTTGTCGCAATGGGTGTCTTTGGTGCCATCGATCAGTGTCGCTTTTGGAACAAATCTGACGTGACTTCTCAACGTCGAAACAGCATTCTAGCATTCGAAAGGTAATATGGTATTGGTTATTGACGCCACATTTAGATCAATGTTGTCGGATACATTTACCGTGGCTCGCCGCTGGGATGATAATAACGGCCGTTTGTCACTCTCATTAACTGAATTGGAAATGGCGCTGCTTGAAAGCAGATTTATGCATCTAACCAAATAAACTCGTCATTTTCCCGTCCAATCTTGATCAATCCAGGAAAGATGAAGTGTGAACCATATACGATGGCGTCACTATCCGCTGCTCTCCCCATCAACTCATGAATCGTTTTGGCAAGCTGGTCTGGATAGGAGTCAAATAGGCAAGGGAAATCTGGGTGTTTGCAATGGATGGGGTGACGGAAGGCATCAACCACATGCAGAAGCGTGGCACCTTCTGATTGAATTTCAACGGCAAAATGGTCACGACGATGCCCAGGTGCCGCAACAAAACGAATGCCGGGCACGATCTCTTCATCATCAACCAGTTTGAGCCGATCTATCATGGCTGGAAGACTATTAGGATATTGCAAACGGCCGTTTCTCATTTTGCCAAGCTGCTCTTCTGATACCTTGTCTTTGGATAGCTTTAAAAACTCTTCAAGCATGCCCTCAACATCTTCAGTCCACAGCCGATAAGATTCGCGTGGCAAAACAATTTGAGCTTCAGGGAAATCTCGTAAGCCACCAACGTGATCAAAATCGCCATGCGTCACCAAAATCATATCAATATCTGACGGGAAGAGCCCCGCTTGTTTCAGATTGCCAACAAGTAGGCCACCAGCCGCGGTTGACAATCCTGTGTCGATAAGCACCTTTTTGTCGCCTGTATCAACTAATAGCACATTGCCATGACGAACCCAATCAGCAGACAGGCCAACCTCATCCAAGGCAGCTTGCAACTCTTCTTTCGGGACGTTTGGGAACGTTTGCCAAGCATCTCGTTCGCCCACCATATCCAATAAAGACGTTAATTGAAAATTTCCAACTGTAAATCGATAAATTTGTTCCATAAAGCACCTAAAATAATTATTTGTTCCCCGCTTAAGTGAAACGAAGTACCTGTTTTGAATGAAATGACAGCTTTAAATTTCGTTTCCTCGAGGTTCCGAAGCTTTTGCTAACATGTTTTTCTATTTAGAAACTTCGGAACACTTAATAGCCTGCTTGTTTATCAACTATATTCCGTAGCTGTTCTCCATTTTTATATCGTTCCAAATTATCGAGCAAAATAGCGAGCGCTCTTTGATGATAATGGGGTGAGCTTCCCGAATAGTGGGAGGTAATTGTTAAATTGGGTAAATCCCAATGGGGTGCCTCGGTGGGAAGTGGCTCTTGTTCGAATACATCCAAAGCCGCCCCAGCAATTGCATTCGATTTCAATGCGTCTAACAAGGCTGTCTCTTCAATATTGTCCCCACGCCCAATATTGACCACAAAAGCGGTTGATTTCATTTGTTGAATGGCCTTCTTATTGATGAAGTGATGCGTTTCTGGGGTGGAGGGGAGGGTCGATACAATAAAATCTGCTTGGGGAATGACCTCAAGCAGCTGTTCTCGACCAACCATTTTGTTTACATGAGGTGAGCTTTTCTTAGGATTGTTGCGAATGCCGATCACTTGCATTTCGAATGCTTGAGCAAGCTTGGCTGTTCTCTCTCCAATCGCGCCAACACCGAGCAATAAAAGGGTTTTGCCCGCTAATTCAGTCAAACTACCCCAGCTAAAGGGAAAGCGTGAGTCCGGATACGCTTCAGAGGGATGCACGATTCTGACCCAGTGATGGGCTTTTTGGGCTTCATGAAGCATTCGCAAACCACGCCCATGTTGGAGCATCAGGGCAAAGATGTGTTCACTGATGGCGATTGAATGAATGCCAGAGCCATTGGTAAGAATAAACGGCCGTTCTTGTAGCAATGGCTCTTTCAATACCCAATTGGCACCTGCACCCCAAAACTGGGCCCACTTCAAATTGGGAAGGTGGCGCAAATAGTGTGGGCCACACCAGCCCGCAATAATCTCGATGTCATCAGCATGTGAAACGGCCGTATCGACATCATCACATTGAAGAAAAGACATGCCTTCAGGCAAGGCATCTTTTATCGATTGGATCTCACTTTTGTTTAATTGGTTGTCTCCTAAGACGAGTAAAAATTTAGTCATAAACTCACTTTTCGCTGGTGTCAGCTATATTTTGTAATTTTGCATTGAATCGGCTGGGGAATGAATCTTGATATCCCCAAATATCAAGCTCCGGTAGTTCAATTTCCTGTCTGTTCAGGAAAGTAGTGATATCCGTTCGGTGGGCAATGCCATGGTAGACCAAAGACATAAAAATGAGTCGAGCTTGATAGTCAAAAATCCAGTCTCCTTCCTCTTCATGGACATTTGTTGTGGGGGATACGGTTTGAACCGTATCTAAAAATGCATCTCCCAAAATTTTTGAATACGTGCGTAACTGAGATAGGGAAGGCGCCTCCTCCCATTTGAAAGTGGGCGCAGGACTCTCTCCATGAATGCGCATCAAAAAGCTGGCTTCAGCCCGTAAAATATGGCCAAAAGTTTCCAAAATTGATCCCGCTGCTCCTTGAATAGGAGCTGTCAGCAAGGTGCCTTCAATCTTTTCACAAAGGGCCATGAGTGTTTCATTTGCCCATTGATTGTAGCGTACGAATTCGACTAGCGTTGGTTCAGATTGTCCCATAAGTTCGTTCTCGCTTGAGCAATGCCTCTATTGATAATCTCGCTTGATGGCTTTTTCCCATACCCGATGAAAGAAGATTTCTTTACCTAAATAGGCGGTGACTTCGTTGGTTAAGTAAAAGTTTTCAGCATCAGCACTCATTTGGCTTACGGTTTCTACAGAGACTTGCCACTCTTCATAGGTAAAATGCTGCGAGCGATTGCAAATGACTTTGGCTGACAGCGGATCATCTACCTGTAACTCATAAATATCTTCATCACTATCACCGAATATCAAACCATCCTCAAACTGACCAGAACCTGAGTCGTTAAAGACAACCCGGCGGCGTGTTTGGGTAAGTCGATCATAAGTTACCTCAAATCGAGAGGATGCTTCTTTTATCGGCTTGATGGTAACGGGTGCTGCACATTCGGGTGGGAGAAACGGCCGTATATCTTCATCTCCAGCATGGCGTTCACGTATGGGCAATTCAAGACTGCAATCTAAAACTGTGAGTGTGACATTGTGTGGCGATGGCCATAGATGCGGCCAGTAGCTCGGGGAGATAGAGATCTGCCATCGGTGTCCTTCAGCAATTTCATGACCACACATATTGAGTGGCACCTGAATTGAAACGGCCGTATCGAGGGGCATATGCTCAGGCTGTTCTGAGCCATTTCGGTGGCTCAAATTAAGTAAGCCATAGGTGACCAGCGTCGTTGTGCCATCTGGGGCAACATCACAAAGGCGAACGACCATATTGGCTTGAGGCTGATCGACTTCTACGGTTAGGTGTGCGATTGGATGGCCTAAAACGGCCGTTTTTTGTTGTGGTGGCGTGGTATAAGTGAGGGAACGGTCGTTGTCCCCCCGCTGATCCGGCGCAAACCCGCCTGCTTCCCCGTAGGTGAGCCAAGGCCCACTTTCTAAACCGCACAGCAAATTAGATTCGATGCTATTATGACCCGAATCACTTTCTTGAAAGGCCAGTTTATTCGATGAGATGTGGGGTGATGGCCAAGACGGGTCAATTACCCAATACCCTTCACTGTTACGCCTGTTGGTGTCTGGAGGAAAGCTGTGCTGAATCCAAGAGCGAATTTGAGGTTCATCCATCACCCCCGTTTCAATACCTTTGAGCCAATAATCCCACCACCGTAAGCTTTCTTGTAAAAAGCCAATGGCTGGCGTGGGGCTACTGTTTTCGGGGAAATTGTGCGCCCAAGGGCCAAGCAGCCCTTTCTTTGGACATGACAAATGCTCAAGCAAACGAGGCACTGCATTCGTGTACCCATCAGCCCAACTGCCTACCGCGTAAACGGCACACTCAATATCATCATAATTTTCGCAAACGGAGCCATGTTTCCAGAATTCATCATATCGTTGATGGGAAACCCACGCTTCCACAAAAGGTGGCGTATTCTCTAAGCGATGACGCCAAAGTTCTTGCCATTTCTCTCCCACATAGCGGGGATCGGGTGGGGCTGCATTATAGCTAAGCATATATGACGCCCAAGAGAGCATTTCGTTTGCTAATAAAGCGCCGCCCATGTAATGGACATCGTCTGTGTATCGATTATCCGTTGAGGCAATGGTAATGATGGCTTTTAACTGGGGCGGTTTTAAAGCAGCAATTTGTAAGCCATTAAAGCCCCCCCAAGATTTTCCAAAGATGCCACACTTCCCGGTACACCAATCCTGAGCTTCTAGCCACTGCATGACAATAAGCGCATCATCTAATTCTTGCTGCGTATACTCATCCAGCATTAGCCCATCTGAGTCCCCATTGCCGCGCATATCGATGCGAATGGAGGCATATCCATGTCCGGCAAGGTATGGGTGACGAATGGAGTCTCGCCATTTGGTTCGGTCATTTTTTCGATAGGGAAGATATTCTAGCAAGGCAGGGACTGGATTTTTGTTGGCATCAATAGGTAACCATATTTGTGCCGCTAACTGCACTCCATCCGTCATGGGAATCCAGCGGTTAATGACCTCGATTTCATAAGGAAAATCTTGCTTGATGTGCATATCATTGTGATTGAAAATACTAAATGCCATTGATCACCTATCTTGAAGACCTGACAGGTTTTGAAATTTGTCAGCCTTATCATCCATATATAATTTAATCGGCCTCAACGTCCTTGATTCGTTCTCTTATTAAAAAGATAGTTAAGCCAATACCTATGCCACCAATCGCGATTGCAATAGGTGCGCCTGTAAACTCTGCAATGGCACCTAAGACGATGCCACCTACCCAGGTAAATCCAAATACTTGGGTATAAATGCCTTGTACTCGCCCCTGCATCTTGTCTTCTGTAACGAGCAGCACTGTGGCCGTAATCGTGACTTCGAATGCCATGAGTGCCCCTTGCATGAAGAAGATAAGAATGAGCGAGAGCAAGAAGTTTGATGAAAGTGAAAAGGCTAAAATGCCGATGGTCGTGCCGACCCCAGCCCAAATGATGAGGCGAGTTTTGTCTTTAAAATCGCCTAGCCCCGCAATAACGGCCGTTGAAATCAATGAGCCAACGGCCCCGGCAGATGTGAGGAATCCGAGTCCTGAGGCTTCGACAAAAAGCACATCTCTAGCAATAACGGGAAGCATTGAAAAATTTGACCATCCTAGAAATGACATGAGCAGTGCCAACACAATAAGATACATGAGGGTGGTGTGTGTTTTGATATAGGCAATTCCTTCAGAAATAGATTGGCGTATTGAAACCGTTTGTTCTTGAGCAACAGGTTTGAAGTTGCCCTTCACAAAGAGAATACAGATGGAGGCAATAACACCCATCCCTGTGCCAAATAGATAACCTGTGCCAATACCAAATCGATCGACCACGATGCCAGCCACGGCCGAAGCGATGACATTGCCCAGATTAAAGCCGAGCATTTGGGAGGCCGAGGCATTTAGCACGCGCTCTGGTCCAACCGTTTGTAAAATCATCGTATTGATGACCGGCCAGCGAATCGCCATAAACATCCCTTCAAAAAAGCTGGCCACGAAGATATGCCAAAGGACGATCTGATCGGTAAAGACGAGCACAGCCATAATGGCTGACACTATGGTTGTGCCAACTTCAGCGACTAAGAATGCCTTTTTTCTATCGATACGATCTAATAGCACCCCAGCAAAAACGCCTAGCAAGATTTGCGTGATGCCGCGCATTGCGGGCGCGGCTCCAACCCAGAAAGGGGAATCGGTTAAAGTCAGGACCAGCCAACCACGAACTACAAACGTGTTGATGAGGCGCATGGAGCCGAAGACAGAGTTAAACCAAATCCAACGATAGGCTGGAATTGCAAATGAAATCAATAGTCGCTGAAGATAGGTTAGGTCTCTATTTGACGGGGAAGGGTGGTCTGCCATTGTTTTTCCCAAACCTTTTGTTCAGATTCGTACGCAATGACTTGCGCAGTGAGATGGTAAGCTTGGGCATCACAGGTGAGGCTGGTTTTGGTTTCTGTGCGGGTATTCCATTCACCTCTGGCGACTTTTTGAGTCCAGTGGATGCTTGCTTTGGCAGATTGAGGATTGTCCCATTCAATGGAATAAGACTCCCGTTTGATGCCGTCGTTGATCATACCATGATCAGCAATTTCGACAGCCCCATAATCGTCGAGAATTTCAAATTTTGATAGCTTTTTAGCTTGGTCTTGAATATATTGTCGTTCGTTTTTGGCAGGACGAAGTGTGTTAATTTTGGCAGGTGGTGGTGATACGGCCGTTCCAATCCCACATTGAGCCTCAACAAACTCAACATTCGCAACAGGCAACTCAAGCAATGCTGTTCCCTGAAGCGTTAAAACCGGATTGTGAGGCTCAGGAACAACCAATGGCCAATAGGCTGTGGATAATGCCAATCGAATTTTATGACCTACAGGAAATTGATGACAGACATGATCGAGCTTGAGTTGAATCGTGATCGGTTCACCGACGGGAATGGGGATTGCTTGTTCATTCCCTTCTCGATGCATCAAATTGATCATCCCGAGGGTTACGCGTTCTGATGCCCCATCGGGGCCCACATCACAGAGTCGCACGATGAGGTTTCCAGTCGGAGAATCTGAGGTGAGTGTGAGGGTAACGGCCGTATCTCCC
>JANQSK010000175.1 GCA_028284105.1 Anaerolineae bacterium | reverse complement strand
AGTGACGCCACCAATGAAAGCCCCAGCAATAAATGGAACCCCAATTACGATGCATGCCGCACCTGAAATAGCCAGCACGGCACCTAAAACCCAATAGATTCTCTTCCCATAGATGGTCTGAAATGTGAGGTATCGGACACCAATGATCATGAGCATGATGGGGTAAAACCAGCTTACTTCAAGCTGAGCAACCGAAAAAGCCATAAACAGACCCACAAATAAAATAAAGGTGCTTTCAATAGCGAGTTTGCCTAAGGGGTTTTCAGAGTTATGTGTTCCTGAGCGTTTCAACGCTTTGGCCAGCAGCATGCCTAACGGGAAGATAAGCATACCGCCAAAAAATAGCGCCAACATGCTTGTCATATTTGAGGATAGCAGGCCAATGATGCCTGCCACGCACCACACTAAGCCTGATGCCAATACGCCTGTTCCCCCGCCATAATACGAAACATTCATGTCCTCTTGTGCATCAAAAAACTTCATAGATCCTCTTCGCTTTTTCCTACAGTATGCTACTTTTTCTGACCGGATTGGTTAAACGGCCGTTTTCCATCCTATTTCAATTTTAACTTACCTCCAACAGATCGTGGAAATGCAAAACCCAAGACGGCAAATAACAGGATGCCTGCCGCAATCCATACCATATTGACGCCGCCAGACCCGCGAAGGAGCACATTGAAAATGAGCCAAAGCAGAAAACTGACGGGTGCCCCGTAAACGGCCGTATCCCGAGACGCTTTTAATCGTTCAGATAAATTAGGTTGTTCGTTCATTTGTTAATCCTTTTGTTGAAGTTAGATAGGTAAGTGTTCGTTGTGTTCTTGGATATTTACGGCCGTTAATCAGCCTGCATCTTACGCCAAGACTTGTAGGTGAGGAATGCAAACGTCAAGCTGTATATGCCCCACATCACATCAATCCATGTAGGCGTCATCTCGTTCTCAAAAAGACCAAAAATAAAAAGCCCAATACCAGATAAAGTTGCTAGAAAATAGAGCGTTAATTGTGTTTTTGGGTTCATGTTGTTCCTCCAAGGTATTTAGAGGACAGTTTAAAGAAAGTGAGGGGGTGTGGCTTGTAAATAACGGACGTGTTTTTTTAGACAGCCTGCAAGAAAATAAAATCACTATCTCGCTTCTGCACGTGGAGCGCTTGTTGATCAATTTCAGCCATTTGAGAAGGGGGGATGCCTGAAATTTCATGGATAGCGTGTGTGAAATGAGCCAGATCAAAATACCCAGCATGATGAGCCACATCCGTCAAGCTCATGTTCGGGCGCTGTTTCATGAGATGATTCGCATACCGAAAACGGACAATATCGTTGAATTGCTTGGGCGTTAGGCCGACATGATGCTGAAATTTTCGGCGTAATTGGCGACTGCTGATATTAAGATGGCTGGCTAACTGCTGAATTTCAAGACATCCTCGGGCATGTTGAATAAGAGACAGGGCTTGATTCACCATGTGATCGGATTCAAAATCTGAGTGCTTCAATCGATTAAGCAAAACGCGTTCAATACTTTGAATTCGCTTTTGAACGGACAATGTACCCAAGTTGTTGAGTGGGTCGAGTGCGGAGGCTGACCAAATGTCGTCTACATTTTCCCAAGTATTAAGCTCTGACAGAGAGAGATTGAGAAAAGGTGCTGCCATCCCAGCTTTTAGTTTGACAAGCACAATATCTGTCATATCTTCTAATGTCACCCGCCAAGCGGTGCGCTTAGGCAAAATGACGGCTTGGTTTGGGCGGCTTTTGACTGTTGCAGTTGGCCTGTATGCGTATTTTGTTTCACAAACTTGGCCGGAACCAAACACAAATTGAAGAATCACATTTCCACTTGGGGATGATCGTTGCCCAAAGTTGACTGGTAGCGATGCCGGGAGTATTAATCCGCAGTAGCGCTCGACATACGGCCGTAATCTCGGAGAGGGTGCTGCCTCCCATTCAAGCGGTCGTTCTAAGTCATTCACTCGAGAAAATGACTCCACCATATTAGCCAGCCAATATTTCCTCAACTGCTCGCCGTGCAGACCGTGCCGCTGTGTGCACGCTGCTCCAATCTTCTCCATCCGTATAGGCTGTCCCTGCAAAGAACAAGCGATCATTAACGCTTTGGCCTAAAGTTCTTACAGTTCGCCAATTCTCATGGTCATAGACATACGCCCCGTTCGCAAAAGGCTCTGCATTCCAATTTTGGAAGATGTGCTTCACGTAATTGGGGGTGGCTTGGCCATCAAAAAGCGCATCAAGTTCATTCAGCATGTAAGCGATCAGGTCGTCGTCGCTTAATTCAACATAGGGCAACGTGCCGACCCCAACTGCGAACAACCCTAAAATGTTTTGGGTTGTGTTCTGACCATAAGAGGCATCATAGTACAGCTTTTGCCCCGCCGTTTCAGGCGTGATTTCGAATCCCACCGCAGCCGGATAGAATTTTTCAGAAAATTCAAT
>JANQSK010000151.1 GCA_028284105.1 Anaerolineae bacterium | reverse complement strand
CTCTCTGGCTTCCAAAAGGGGCCATCTTGCGTGAAACGCTGGAAGGCTTCTTGCGCCAAGCACAGCTCGAACGTGGCTATCTACCGGTTATTACGCCTCACATCGGCAAGCTCGATTTGTACATCACAAGCGGTCACTATCCATACTATAAAGATAGTCAATACACACCAATTGACGTTGATGAAGAAAAGTTCATGCTCAAGCCAATGAACTGCCCACATCACATTGAGATTTACAAGAGCGAACCACGCAGCTATCGTGAACTGCCTTTGCGTCTGGCTGAATTCGGGACGGTTTATCGGTATGAACAAAGCGGTGAGCTCAACGGGCTAACACGCGTGCGTGGTTTTACGGTAGATGATTCACACCTTTTCGTGACGCCAGATCAGCTCGAAGAAGAGTTTATTGGTGTAGTGTCCCTCATTCAGCATGTGTTTGAAACGATGGGTTTTGCTGATTTCCGTGCCCGCCTTGGCACAAACGACCCCAATAGCGACAAATACGCCGGTGAACCTGAAATGTGGGAACGGGGTATCAATGCGATTCGCAAAGCAGCTGACAAAGTGGGTATGGCCTATCACGAAGAAGAAGGTGAAGCCGCTTTTTATGGTCCAAAGCTTGACTTTATTTTCCGTGATGTACTGAAACGAGAGTGGCAGTTGGGCACAGTACAGGTTGACTTTCTGCTCCCAGAGCGTTTTGGATTGGAATACACGGGCGAAGATGGACAAAAGCATCAGCCGATTATGATCCATCGTGCACCATTTGGCAGCATGGAGCGCTTTATCGGTATTTTGATTGAGCACTTCAATGGGGCTTTCCCACTCTGGCTCGCCCCAGTTCAGGTAATGATGATTCCTATTGCAGATCGACACATAGATTACGCCAAAAAGGTAGCCAATGAGCTTCGAGCAACCGGTATGCGTGTTGAGGTTGATGATGCCGGTGAACGAATGAACAAGAAAATTCGAAACGCCCAGCTTCAAAACATTCCATATATGCTGGTGGTTGGTGACAAAGAGGAAGAGGAAGGCAAAGTGGCTGTACGTACGCGCAACAATGATGATAAAGGCGCCATGAGCCTTGAAGAGTTCAAAACCATGACTACTACCTTGACTACGACCAAATCGATGGAGCTATGAGCGGATAGCTAACGTTTTCAGTTTTTTATGAATCAGAAGCCGCTCAGAAGAGCGGCTTTTTTGTTTTAACCATATAGACCCTTAGGGTCCTAATAAAGTGAGATTTAAAAATGAACCATCAAAATTATGAACAATCAAATATGTACAAAATTCGTCACTCGGCAGCACATGTATTGGCGCAAGCCGTTCGTGTCTTTTATCCAGATGCCAAGTTAGGCATAGGCCCCCCTATTGATCATGGTTTTTACTATGATTTTGATTTAGGTGTTGATGCGGAAGGACAGCGCTTATCATTTAGCCCGGACGATTTGCCAAAATTAGAAGCAGAAATGCGACGCATTATCAAAGGGAAACATCCATTTGAATATCGTGAAGTTTCTTATGATGAGGCCCGTCAACTTTTTGCTAATGATCCTTATAAGCTGGTGTTGATTGATGGTTTGGAAGAAAACGGCCGTTTACCGTCTATCTACCAACAAGATGACTTTATCGATTTATGCAAAGGGCCACACGTCGAGCATACGGGGCAAATTCCCGTCAATGGCTTAAAGCTGATGAACATCGCTGGAGCCTATTGGCAGGGTGACGAAAACCAACCCATGCTACAGCGAATCTACGGCACGGCTTGGCACAACAAAAAAGAGCTCAAACAGCACCTGCATCAACTTGAAGAAGCCAAAAAACGGGACCATCGCAAACTCGGCAAAGCGCTCGAAATCTTCATTTTGGATGAAGAAGTGGGGCCAGGGCTGCCCATTTGGTTACCCAATGGATTCATTTTGCGAGAAGAGCTCGAGAAACTCGCTTGGGAAGTCGAAGAGAAAGCGGGATATCAACGCGTGTCAACGCCCCATATCGCCAAAGAAGATCTCTTTTACCGAAGCGGCCATCTACCTTACTACAAAGAAGACATGTATCCACCCATGGAAGATGAAAGTGGCAACTACTATCTTAAGCCAATGAACTGCCCCTTCCATCACAAAGTCTATAGCAATAAGCCACGAAGCTATCGCGATTTGCCCCTACGCTTAACGGAATATGGCATGGTGTATCGGTACGAACAAAGTGGCTCGCTATTTGGCCTCTTGCGCGTGCGAGGAGCCGAGCAAAATGATGCGCATATTTACTGTAGCGAAGATCAGCTTGAGTCAGAATTTATGGCCGTCATTGAAATGTATAAACATTACTTTGAGCTATTTGGGGTTGAAAAATATCAAATGCGACTGAGTAAACATTCCAAAGCGGGTCTAGGGAAAAAATATGTAGACAACGAACCATTATGGATCAAAATGGAGCAAGTTATTCGTCAAATTATGCTCAATAATGATGTTCCCTTCGTGGAAGAAGAGGATGAAGCAGCCTTTTATGGCCCAAAAATTGATGTGCAGATTTGGAGCGCCATTGGCCGGGAATTCTCACTTGCGACGAATCAAATTGATTTTGCCGTTCCTGAGCGGTTTGACCTGCAATTTATCAATGCCAAAGGGGAACGCGAAACGCCGCTATGTATTCATCGTGCCCCACTCGGCAGCCATGAACGGTTTATTGGGTTCCTAATTGAACATTATGCCGGTGCTTTTCCCGTATGGCTTGCCCCAGAGCAAGTCCACGTCATTCCCATCACGGACGATCATCACGCCTATGCAGATGAGGTAGCAAAGCAGCTTAAAGTAGCCGGCATCCGTGCATTTGCAAAGCTTGGTGAAGACCGTATGAATAGCAAAATCAGACAGGCTCAACAGATGAAGGTACCTTATATGCTTGTAGTCGGTGACCAGGAAGTTGAAAATCAATCCATCTCTGTACGCCAACGAGATGGCGTCAAACATTCTGGCGTCGAGCTTTCTGAATTTAAGGCGAAAGTTCAAAAGCTCATTTCGGAACGCTCAAAGGTGTTATAATTCTCCGAACCCATTTGAACATATCCCTTTGGCAAATTAGATATCAGGTCAGTTCTCCTGAATTGTTTGTCAAAGGGTTCATTTTCTGAGGAGAATTTGCATGCTCATCACTGAAAAATCAAAAGAGTTTAAATTATCCCTTTTTGCCGTTCTCTATTTTGTACAGGGGATTATTTCAGCGTTTACGATTAACTTTGCAAAGCCTTATTTAGATAGCTTTGGTGTTGATCCTGATTTGATTGGGGCAATGACATCCATTCTTCTACTGCCGTTTATTTTGAAGGTGTTCTACGGCATGATTAGCGACCGGATTAATCTGTTTGGTATGGGTCATCGCTTACCTTACATCTGGGTATCCCTGTTCATATCAGCCATTGCGATTTTGATTGCGGGATTTATTCGCCCAGACGTCAACTTTTGGGGTTTTGCCGGAATGATCATTTTGGCATCATTCGCCGTCTCATTGTATGACACCACGACAGATGCATTGGCCGTTGATATTACTCCTTTAAATGAACAAGGCTTGGTTCAAAGCG
>JANQSK010000133.1 GCA_028284105.1 Anaerolineae bacterium | reverse complement strand
ATGTAGGCTTCATATTTGCCTGGTGATAGCTCACGAACGCGTTCCTCTACAGGATCGCCAAACCCAACATAGGCGCCAGGCGTAGCGATTTTTTCTGGGTCAACCCGAAGCTCCGGTGCTGGCACCTGAATCCCGTTGGCTGTTGCCCCAACGGTGACCGCTAGAAAAAACACAATGAGCAAGACAACTGACAGGCCGATAAAGTTCCGTTCATATTTATCGATATGCATTAGAACGTGCCTCCTCTGGCAAGCAAAGTGAGGTAGGTGCTGCCCCAAAGCGCAACAATCAGAATGAAAAAGACAATCATTAATACGACTGTTCCATCTGGGGTCTTGTGGTCTTTGTTACCGTTCTGTTTCATACGATCCTCCTTTGTGGTTTGTGGTGAACCACATGTTTCAAAATATTATTTGGGTCATTCTTTAATGATTTGAATGATCCATATTGTGTTCACTGGTTATTGCTTCTTCCTGGATAACGGCCGTTACTACGACGTTGTCATGATTTGCAAAATGGAGCGTGACCGAAATTTCATCCCCAACTTCAAACGCTGTTGATTTACCAAGGCACATGATGTGAAGGCCACCCGGTTTGAGGTGGACGGTCTCCTGTGCGGGAAGTGATAAACGGCCGTTTGCTACCTCT
Organism: Anaerolineae bacterium; assembly: GCA_028284105.1. Lineage (GTDB taxonomy): Bacteria > Chloroflexota > Anaerolineae > Promineifilales > Promineifilaceae > QQUD01. The sequence goes on along the minus strand of JANQSK010000133.1, from coordinate 6,959 downwards.
TGCATATGCATAACGCCCAGGTCATCGATCGACATTTCATGAATTTGAACCTCAGTGCATTGGGTGATGTCAGCAGAGAGTAGCGTTTCGTCGCTGTTGCTGTGATTGGCTAAATCCATATAGAATGCGCCATTTTCAACCTCAACAGGTAACGGCCGTCCCCAGACATTCATCACCATTAATTCTTCATTTGATTGCTCATTCGTTGTGACTGAATTAGGGGATGAACAGCCGATCATCAATAGCAAGAGCAAAACAAAATAAACAAACTTTTTCATTTAAAAATCACCTTTCTCGAACAAAATAATTTAAATCAGAAGCGACCTGTTCCCCTGTAATGCCGAAGGGCCAAACCATGCGTAAGTAACCGTCTCGATCTAAGACGACAACGGTGGCGGTATGGTCAATAAAATAGGTGTTATCAACCTCACGTCGTTCATAAAAGATGCCTAACTGGGCTGCAGCCATTTCAATTTGGTCGAGCGTGCCAGTTAGACCCACAAAAGTTGGGTCAAAATTTTTGAGATAAGACGTGAGTAGTTCTGGTGTGTCCCGTTCTGGATCAACGGTCACCATAAGCACTTGAACATCATCCTGAAAGCGTGGCTTTAGCTCAGCGCGCCCTTCGCGGAGTTCCAAAAGGGTGGCTGGACACACATCTGGACAATGGGTGTAGCCAAAGTAAATCAATACAACTTTGCCGCGATAATCAGCCAGGCTCACGGGTTGACCGTGATGGTCAGTAAGCTGAAAATTTCCGATCGGGGCTGGCTCTTCTAAGACGAAGCCATGTAAATCTTGAACAAGCCCAAGGGGGGAGCCAGTGATAAGCAGATATCCAACGTAAAGGAGTCCCACGATTAAGGCCGTCAGGATCCAGTAAAAAATAGTACGGCCGTATTGAGTATGATTGACGTTTTCAATGGGCTCATCATGAATCGGCTCTTCTTGTTTTGAAATCGTGGTCATCAGGTCCTCTTCTAGCGGGGATAACAGAGAAAGAGATGGGCTGCCTCATAGGCAACTCCATTGCCTCCATCTGTATTCGCCTCTTCTTCCTTTAAATAGTTAATGTCACGCTGGAGTAATGCGCTATCTGGTTGCGCATCAAAATAATGGGCACGAATCATGCCATTTCGGTCAACGAGCACGTATTTGGGCTGAAATCGGACGGAGTTGTCTGCTTGTGGCGCAAAATACAATTCAAACCCGCCGCCAACAACAGCTCGTATTTGATTAGCGCTTCCAGTTAGCCATTGCCATGGAATACGGCCGTTTAGCTCACTGGTTTTTGTCATTTCCCCAAGCAGTTCAGGTGTGTCTTTTTCTGCATTGAGTGAGATGGTCACAAAGTTGATGGGTGCTGTTTGTTGAGTCAGCGTGTCGTGAACGGCCGTTAATTGGGTCATGCTTGGTGCACAGTCGTCACGACAGTCCAAATAGCTAAAGCTGTAAAGCGTGATCTGACCCCTTAAATCTTCATTACTTACCCATGCCCCTGCACTGTTTTGTAAACGAAATCCCGGTGCAAGACGGATGCGCGGCAGCACCGTAATGGGTTGAATAATCACAAACAGTGCAATGCTTATTCCAACCACAGCGAAGGGTAGAAAAAACCATACCCAGACCGGTATATTTAGTTGGCCAAATTTAGAATTTGGGGCAATCGTCTGGGAAGATGTACCTGTTTGAGTCATGCCATAACTGTATTTTGGAAGGGGATAACCATGTAGTGATGATTGTCATACACTCTTTGTGACATCCATCACAAAGCAAGATGACAATGTGTTTGGGAGAAGAAACAGCCACTCTCCAAATAAAAAAGCTGGCAAACTCATATCGTTGCCAGCTTTTGATTGAGCCTTGATAGGCGCTTTGCTTTTCAAATTAATTAGGCAGATTTCAAATTCAAAATCTGATAGTCACGAGTGAATAATCGAACATCTCAAGAAAACTTTATGTGGAAGCCGTCACCACTTCTTGTGCCTTGACAGGGCTTGATGCATATAGCTCAACAGCAAGAAAAATTAAGTTGAGCCAGATAAGATGTGCCATCGTTAAATGCACCATTTGCAAACCGATTGGGGCAAGCAGAACGGCATTGAAACTCCCTAGAACGTATTGCAACCCATACAAGACCCACAGAGCATGGACCAGCCTTTTAATCTGGGTGCTGTTTGGAAAACGAGCTTTAAAGGTGTCCCCTAAATGCACGATAAAAAGCCCAACGGCCGTTGCTAATAGAGGGTGCCAAATTCGCAGACGAATAAGAAAATGAACCTGTCGAGCAAAATCTTGTTGAACCCCCTCGAAAAACGATTCTGAGGGAAAGATGGTGCTTGCCAAAGATGCAATTGTGCCAAATGAACTGACAACCACGAGTCCAATAAGTGCAAAAATGATAAAGAGAGATTCAAGGCGATGGAAGGTAAGTTTGGGGATTGTCTTTCGGGAAGCATACCAGGCAGTTAATGCAATGGCCGCCATCAATAAAAACGTGTTGGTCAGATGGATGGGCTGAACGATAGCACGGGCTACAGATAGATTGGTATCAACCCAGCGGAAAATGACCAAGGCTGCGCCCAGCAGTGATTCAATAAACATGAAGGCAACTGCATATGCGGAATAACGACGGCCAGGATGCCCTTTTTGGAATTTGCGGAATGCCCAAATGGCTAGGATGACGACAAAAATGAGTGCCAAACCGCTTGTCATGCGATGGAAAAATTCAACAAAGGTTTCCCATGAGCGCGTTTCAACGGTGACAAGCTGTTGACATAAAGGCCAACTTGTGCCGCAGCCATCACCTGAACCACTCGCCCCTACAAAGCCTCCCCAAACAATGACAAATAGGTTAAATAAGAGGTTTAACCATGCAAAGCGAACAAATGTTAAGTTAAGGTCTCGTTTCATCATGGCGTAAGGCTAGCTGAACCAGCGGCTCTCAACGAGTGATGAATGTCATAACTTTCAGATGACGCTTGTAAATTAGAGATTTTATGGAGAGTGAGTCATTGTCAAGACTCTCTGTGAAGAGAGCCTTGACACCAAAATTTGAGGAATGTGTTAGTTAGGCAAACGTTCTTGCATGGTTTCGAGATAGACACGTGCTGTTGCGTAGCGACGGTCTTCGATCATCTCAGCAATATCAGTGAGCTCATCGGTGTTGTCTATACCAGCTGCTCGGCTTTGTTGTTCAACAAGGCGATAGAGCGTGTTGGTATCGTTTTTCATTGCGGTTAAAAGTGCGGTTGCTGTTGCTCGACCATACATGATATTTCCCTTTCTGTTACAGTGAATAATTTATTCTGGAACCAATACTTTCTATATCTTAATACGCATGGCGAGCTAAAATGTTCCCATTATAGTACTAAAGATTAATTTTTATAGATAGAGTGAAAGGAACCTAAAAAGAGTTTGTTCTAGGTATGGCTTGAAGGGTCAACAAGTTGGAACCAGTTGCCATCTGGGTCCTGGAAAGTAAAGCATTCCGGTTCATTTGGCATTGGATTACACTGGATGCCATATCCGCTTAGCTGATAAACGGCCGTTTCCATATCATCCGTATAAAGCACAATACCCGCACGGCTTTGTCCATAGCTTTGGGCTGCCTGGTGCGGATGGCCTGGACGTAGCAAGATTTCCTGAGTGCCAATTTTTATCCAGATAAACGTATCTTGTTGATTCACAACCAGCTCAGCTCCCAACCCATCTTGATAAAAGGTGAGTGAGGCGAGGGGATCTTTGACAAAGAGTTCAATATGACCCAATTCTAATTTCATGATACCGGTGTCCACTCCTCCTGCCGCCAGCCAATACGTGCTTTAGCTTTGGTTGTGTCCACAGTCGGCATATGCTCTTCAACGAGAGCGATTGTTTCAGAGACTAAGTTTTCGAGATCAGAAACGGCCGTATGCATATCCGTTTTAAAAAGCTGTTCAAGACGGGATGTGAGGTTTGTTGGTTTGATGGACATTTGGTCAATGAATCGCGCCATCCGTTTAAATTGAAAGGTGGTGAAGTAGAGTTTGTTTAGACCAGCCAAAATGGCGATGATATGCTGGGCTGATTCCGCTAATGTTTGAAAATACCAGACCGAAGCATCTCGCGTGTTGAAATGGGGTTCTAGCCCCCAAAGCGGGAAGAACTGTAAATTTTTCTTCACCATCTCTTCCGCGAGTTCATCAGGGAATTGGGCAATTTGTGCTTTCCACTGGTCCATATACTCTTTTCCAAACAGCGCTTTTGAGTTTAAAGTGCCTTCCATCGCTTTGTGGAGTGGAGTGTCGGCGTTGTGATTTTCAAGCACCTCTGCAATTGATTTCTCCCAAGATTCGATGGTCGTATGTCCAATTTGTACTTCAATGCCATCAATATGAAAGGCCTCGGCAAATGAACCTGTTTCTCGATCACCAATAACCCATTTCCGTTCTGACCCACCGTTTTCTTCTCGAATGGTTGTGAGTGTTTCCTCATCGGGCAAGCTGTCTTCATAGTAAAACGTCATATCGATATCGGAGTAATAATCAGATAGCCCTTTTGCAACTGAGCCTGTTATCATTGCTGAGCGAAGAGTCGGAAGTTTTGTGTAGGGGTAAGTGATCTTTTGGGCAAGCAGGTAGAGATAATTTGAAGCATCTGTCATGCGTTTTCACTCCTTTTATAAAACAAAGCCATAAGCTCATAGGCAGGATGTTTACTGTTTTCGTTTTCTTGAGCGATTTCGGTAATTTCTTGGATGAGGCTAACCAGTTTGGCATGAACGGCCGTTAATTGGGCATCACTCAATTTGACGCTCTTCTTTGAAAGAAATGGGTGACGGGGTGGGGATTGACCATCCCGCTCAACATTGAGCAACGATTGCCGAAATTGTTGGGTTGTGTCATCAAGCATTGACGAAAAGAGGGCATCGGCTGTTTCAAGCGGAACGGCCGTATTAATGAGCGGATTGACCATTTTGAAGTGAACGGCCGTGACTTGGTAAATCTTTTCCACAATACCACTGTCGATGTTGTAGCCAACTTCTTCAATGATGTCGTGCTCCAACAGCAGTTTAATGTGATAGTAGAGTTTCGAAGGGGCAATATCAAGTGCGGCTGAGATGGCTTTGACCGTGGTCGGTTCTTGCATCAACCTCACAATTTCAAGACGACGAGGGTCTGCATACACTTTGATGGCTTCAACATCGTGAAGCCATTTTTCAGATAACGGCCGTTTTTCTTCCATAATTTGACTTTTTCCTATCGATTTGAATTATTTCAAATAGGGTAGCAAAGAATGAAAAGCTAGTCAATATTATTTTAGTGATTTGAATTTAATCAAATAGATAATGATCCGGTACAAATGTTTGTTCATCCATCGGGGGACGAATGTAATTGTGGTCAATTTGCCGTTCAGGGAGCGTCATGGGCTCAGGAAGGACGTTTTCATAGGGAACCTGGCTTAATATGTGGCGGATGCAGTTGAGGCGTGCCTTTTTCTTATCATCTGAGTTGACCACATACCACGGCGCTTGTTTGATATCCGTGTAATCAAACATATGATCCTTTGCCCGAGAATAATCCTCCCATCGATCGCGCAGTGAGATATCAATGGGGCTTAATTTCCATCGTCTTCTAGGGTCTGTGGCGCGCTGTTGGAAGCGGCGTTCTTGCTCTTCCATGCTGACTGAAAACCAATATTTGAGCAACACAATGCCTGAGCGGACGAGCATGCGTTCAAATTGTGGGCAAGAGCGCATAAACTCTTGATACTCGGTGTCCGTGCAAAAACCCATCACCTTTTCAGTCACGGCGCGGGTATACCAACTGCGATCAAACAGCACGATTTCACCAGCGGCTGGCAGGTGCGCAACCCAACGTTGAAAATACCATTGTGTACGCTCACGATCAGAAGGAATACCTAATGCCACAACGCGAACAATGCGCGGATTGGTACGTTCGATGATGCGCTTGATGACGCCCCCCTTGCCCGCAGCATCACGCCCCTCAAAGACAATGACAACGCGCAGCCCTTTTTCTTTGACCCAATATTGAAGCTTGACGAGCTCTTCCTGAAGTTGAAGCAACTCTTTTTCATAAAAATTTGATTTTAGCTTACCTTTCTTGGTAAAGCTCCCATTATTCTCGTCCATCTCGATGCCTCCTCTTGTTTTCTCTAGGATAAAAAGATGTAGACAGCAAAGCAAGCATATTTCTTGTCATGTTGGATGCTGTTTAATATTTTCGTTCCTGCGGAGGATATCGATCCCAGAAAATGTGAACATCTTTGTAAGTTATTTCAGGAGAGCTACCTTTTTGGACGAGCGTATGTTTAAGCCAGTTTTGGTCGTCCCGTTTTGTAAAATCGGTCCGGTAATGCGCCCCTCGGCTCTCGGTTCGATTCAAGGCACCTAAGGTGATGAGTTCGGCGAAAGTGAGGAGATGCTCCGTTTCAATAGTGGCTAAGAGATCGGTGTTGAACCGTCTGCTTTTATCACGACTGCGAGCGTTTTTAAATCGGTGCTGCAATGTTTTGATTTGTTCAAGGGCGTTTTCTAATCGCGTTTGATTGCGGAACACACCCACATTCTCAGTCATCGTCTGCTTCAGTTCCGTGGCGATTTGGGCAACGGATTCAGTTGATTCACCTGTTAGGTAATGGTTGAGCCGATTGTGTTGAGCCTCTTGGGCGGTGCTGGTGTTGACAGGATGGAGGAGGGCTCCATTTAGAACAAATTCTGCCATAGCACAACCCGTTCGCCGGCCGAAGAGCGAGGCTTCAAGCAGGCTGTTAGTGCCCAGTCGGTTGGCACCATGAACACTGACACAGGCACATTCCCCCGCTGCAAAAAAGCCAACAATCGGTTCTCCATCAGCGTTGGCGATAACTTGCCCGTTCACATCTGTGGGAATGCCTCCCATGCTGTAATGGGCTGTTGGCTGGATGGGAACGGGCTCTTTGATGATGTCGATCCCTGA
>JANQSK010000126.1 GCA_028284105.1 Anaerolineae bacterium | reverse complement strand
GAGGTAGCCATCGTAGGGTTGCCCTATTGCCCAAATTAATCGTTGTAACTCATCCGTTTGCTGCAACCGGATGGCATGTTGAGCAGCAGTTTCTACATTACGATGCTCTGCTCTCAGGAGGAAATTTTCCACAGTAACGCCATCATCTTCAGCCAATATGAGGTATTTCTCGATATGGCGTCTAGCGGCTTGGTTCCGTTGTTGTCGCCACCAATCTGCATCCATTCCTGTACCGTGACCTCCTTACAAATCTATGATTCCAAGTGCATTGTACTATAATGGCGATTATCTGACGTGACATTTTCCGGAGAACATCATCACCATTTGAAGCTGACGTGTATTACTACATGATATTCAATTAAAAAGTTCAATATTTTAGAAGGATGGGTAACATAAATCACGATCACCAATATTGGCGCAATCGTCGGCAAGATGTCGCAAATCGGCATTTTAGCTATTATTTGGGCTTGGCCCAGGCCCATGATGCACCCTTACCTACAAACTTCAACCACCTCGAAAAAGAACGACATAATTTTATTCTTGCGATAGATTTTGGAAAACAGAAAGAGAAGTGGCGAGACACAGTGCGTTTGATTTCCCTTGTCTATGGCCCTGTTGAAGGAGCGCTTATGGTTCGTGGATATTGGGATGAAGGATATGCGCGATGGCAACAGGCGCTGCATATGGTAACTTATTTAGATAACCTTGAATATGAGCTGGCTGCTTTACACAATTTATCAATCATTGCCTATGAACGTGGTGAGTATGCGCTGGTAAGGCAATTGAACGAGCAAGCTTTGCAAAAAGCCATACAGTTTGGTGATGAAGAGAATGTTGCCTCAACCCAATATCAGTTGGGTATCTTAGCCCATCAGCTTGGAGATTATGATTCTGCTCGACAGCTTTATATGCACTGTTTAACAAGGGCGCAGGAGATCAATGATCAGAGTGCTGTCGCACGAATTGTTCATCAATTGGGGAGTCTAGCACTAGACACAGGGGATTATGAGACAGCCTGGCGTCTCAATTTAGAGAATCTGGAGCGGCATCAAGGAGAGAAGGATCCAGTTGCTCTTTCTTATACCTTGCATCACCTCGGCATCCTTGCACAACAAACTGGTGATTATCCTCAGGCGCAACATTTTTATAAGGAAAGCTTAACCCTTAAAGAAGCATCCAATGACTTGGATGAAATCGCCACCTCACTTCACCAGCTGAGTTCACTTGCATTAGATTTAGGAAACTATGCCGAAGCAAGACAGCTTTCTGAGAAAGCCTTGGCCATTGCAAAACGTCTCAACAACCAACCTTCTATTGCGTCATCGTATGACCTGCTTGGAATCATTGCTCAGGAAACTGGTGATTTGGATGCGGCACAAACCTTTTATGACAAAGCACTCCAAATTGAAAAATCATTAGGCCGTCAGGCCGGAATCGCAGGCTCCTTACACCAGTTGGCAACCTTATCATTAGATTGCCAGCAAATTAATGATGCTTTGTTGTATTATGAAGAGGCCTTAGCGATTCATAAGCAGCTGGATGATTTGCACGGCCAAGCGAATACATACCATCAGCTGGGATTGCTTTTCCAAACAGAAAAAGACTTTGAAGCAGCACGACACTATTTTGAAATTAGCCTGCAAATTGAAGAATCATTGAAGAACAAGGTAGGCATCGCCACAACCAAAGCACAAATGGCTAGCTTGGCAGATGATGAAGAGGACTACGAACAGGCAGCATCCTTTTACCAAGATGCCTTAATCCAATATGAAGAATTGGGTGTTCTTCATCAAATCGGCATTCTAGCCTACAATTTCAGTCTCCTATATGAAAAAATGGGTAAGTTATCAGAAGCAGTTGAGATGATGTCTCGAGCCACAGAGATATTTGATGAATATGAAATGCCCTTTCTTGAACAATCTCAAAAAATTCTGACTCATCTTCGCGAGAAGATTAATTCTGGTAAATAAGAAGGAGCCAAGAGCGAACTGATGCGGCAATCACAAACCGATGCAGCGAGGTGGCATGCCTATCGACAAAAATCGAAAGCACGCTATATCTCTCGTTTTCTAGCGCATGCCGAGAATCATCGGTTGCCAGAAATAGATCATTATTCAGCTTTGGCCGCGGAACAAGACAATTTATCTTTTTCAATTCAAGCAGCATTAGAAAAAAAGAACGATGAGGCAGCCACTCGTTTTGCTTGGGCATTAGGAAACCCAATTTATGGCTATCTCATCGTGCAAGGACATTGGGCGTTGCTCGTAGAGCTTCTAACTCGTGCTGTTGCCATTTCTACTGATCAACACGCGCCAGAGGATACTGCCTCTTTAACTCAAGCTTTGGGAATAGTAAAGCAGGAAATGGGCAATTATCCAGAAGCAGAAGTCCTTTACACTCAAGCGTTGAAAATAGCAAATGAGGCGAATAACCTACAGGGACAGGCCGCTACATTTCATCAGCTGGGGCGTTTGGCACAAATACGCGGTGAGTATGGGGAAGCAGACCATCTTTATCGGCAGGCTTTAACGCTGGAGCAAACGTTGGGAAATGATATTGGCATTATCGATTCGGCACATCAACTGGCTAACTTAGCTTTTTTAAAGGGAGATTACAATGTAGCGCAAGGCCTATATTTAGACAATCTTGAAAGGAGTCACGAAATTGATTACCAAGTAGGCGTTGAGCGGACTATACACCAATTAGGCATGTTGGCTCATACAAGAAAAGATTATGAAACCGCCCAAACACTATATCTCCAAAGTCTGTCCATTTCCGAAGCACGAAATGATCAAGCCAGCATGGCCCGGACTTATCATGAATTAGGGGCGTTGGCTCATGAACAATTAGAATTTGAGCGAGCACGGAAATTATATCAACAGGGGCTAACTATTGAGCAAAAACTGGGCAATACTGCTGGGGTGGCTGGCACATGGCATCAATTAGGTATCCTTGCTCACGACCAAGGTGATTATCAACAGGCAGCGTATTATTATCATGAAAGTTTGAAGATTTGGTCGATGCTGTTAAACCAAGGGCAAATTGCTAAATCTCATCATCAATTGGGATTACTAGCATACGATGAAAATGACTTTACACAAGCCCATAAATGGACTAGTTCTGCATTGGCAATTCAAGAAAAGTTAGGAAACAAGATAGGTGTTGCAAATGCTTTATTTCATCTTGGTAAACTGGCTCTACGCAAAGGAAATTATCGCGAAGCAGCATTGCTTTACCGGCAATGCTTAACTATCGAGAAAGCGGCAGGGTTAGTAGAAAATGCTCAGATCACAGCCAATCAACTGGCTCGAATTACACGAGTCCAGGATGATCTCGATTAGCAAGAATAAATCTTCATTTACCCAAAATTTTTATTATCGGCTAATTTGACGGTGTCCAATCCATCCTCATATTTTTAACGAGTCCCTTATTAAAAGCATACAAATTCTTTCAATAACTTTACGCTATTAATGTAACGGCCGTTATCTCTCCAATTTGAAATTTATCTTTCTTTTGTTTACCAAATCCTAATTGCCCAGATATCCCATATTTCTCACAATCAATTCTACTCTGGTTGCTAAAAATGATTGACCCACGTATTCATTTTAAAATAATTCCCCCAATCGCTAACGCGATTTATCTACGAACCTCTTAAAAGAACGGCAGTTTCTATCAAGAAACTGCCGTTTGCATATACCCCCAACAAGATCGAAAGGAATCAAATATGCAGCAACTACTCAGGCCTCAAAATGAGACCCAAGAATTTGTTCAGCAAGTTCAATATTGCGATCCAAATCAAGTGGTCTTTGAAAAACGTCCCGATGGACATTACCTCAATATCCGGGGGCAAATCAGAGACACCTCTGGACTTCAAGCCTCTATTGTGGAAGCTGGTAACCAGATTTTAAAGCCAGTGGAGCTCAAAATTGTGAATGGAGAGCTCACTTGTATAGACGGGCATCGCCGCACAATAGTGGCCCGAAAACTTGATATCCCCCTGCCCTATATCTTGGTCAATTTAGTCGGAGAGTTAGACACCCTGGATCACATGCTCATTTCAAATGTGAGACAAAACTTCCCCTACCTCATTCTAGATAAAGAAGGTCTCATCATTGGCGGCTTAGCTTACGCCATTCATCAAAAGCTTCAACAAGGAAAAACAACCATCCAAATTGCTCGGATGATGGGCTACAAAACGGACCGAACCGTCAAACTACTGGTTGATTTGTTCAAAGCAGATACCCATGTTCGAAAGGCTGTGGCAAAAGGAAACATGAGCCTCAAGGCATTTGAAACCATCCGTCACGTTCCACATTCAAAGCAAACGGCCGTATTGGCAGAAATTGAGTCACGAGTAGACGAAGGGGCCGAGGTGAAGTTCACCAAAGACAATCTTCGAAGAGCTGCCAAAAAGCAGAAATCCCAATCCCAACCGAATCTAGTTATGTCCGATGAACAAACTGTTATTCAGAAGTTAAACAATGTCAAAAACCAGCTTCAAACTCTTCTTATGGTTCATACCCCATTAGGGCCGATGGAAAAAGAAATCTTGTATCAGATAAAGGAGCTTACCAATGTCTAGTATTAATGTAGAACGAGGCTGCGGCCGTCGCAAAAAGGGAGGCTTCTATCTAGAAGCGAAAACAGCACCTGGGGGCACACTTAATGCCGTTACATATTGTTTTGGCTCTCATGTGGATGGCAGCTCATCCATACCGGCAAACAATCTAATCGCAGATATCCCGGCACGCGGTGTTTGGTTAGGTCATTTCCCCGCCTCATTCTTAACCGGGGAGTGGATGCCAACCAATAATTCTTTTACCCCCTCACCTGAGCATACGGCCGTTTATGAAGGCTTGAAAACGCGGTTCATTTCACCATATTGTCTTGGAGATAAAGTATCTAAGCAATTTTACAGCTGCGCTTCCTTTATAAAAGAAGCACAAGCGCATGGTCCTTCAAGAAAAATCCCTCAAGATATTGCCAAACTGGTGAGCAAGATATTGCCAATACCCATCCTATTCTTCTTTGATCTCCCCTTATTTCACTCAGATGCTCAGAGAGATGCACTTCTTGTTTTATGTGGTATTAAAACAGAAGGACTTGAATATGAAGCACTTTGGAAAAATAGTGCATACGGCATATCAATTGACTATCCTAACTCAGGAGAATCCCATTATATGACTCATCTCACTGGTTACTTACAGTCAGATAAAGCACGCACCTTTCTAAATAGCGAAGGGATACAAACGGCCGTTATGCCGGGATGTATATGCTGGTTAAATCAGGTTCGGTATATGCTATCGGATGATGATGACCCTAATGAGAAGGCGCTTGAGATGATGCAATATGGGATTGAGGTTGTAGACCTTGAGACGCATGAAGACGAATATTAAGCAGTTAAATCAACATACCCAACAAAGCCACCACAACCAAGAACTCTATTTATAGTAGTTCCTCTATAGTAGATCCTCTATAAGCTTATTGGGAATCAACATATTCAGCTGAAAGGTGAGCCCAATTTACAATACGTGGAAGATGTTCAGTTCCCAAAGAACCGTGAGTACCCCCATTAAATTCAGTAAAGCAGCTTGCCCTGCAGCTAATTTGATAATCATCTTGTTTAAAGATTTCTGTCTCTATAAGACTAACTATTCCATTCTCGCTGCCAATTGCGCTTTGCGATCCTCCGCCTTCAATTCCTTTGCCAATTGGGTTATGTGTACCTATCTCAGCACCAATTGCACTTTGTGTGCCTCCTTCAGTGCCAATGGCACTTTGAGAACCACCATTAATTTCTGTGCCAATTGGACTTTGAGAGCCTCCTTCAGTACCAATATTGCTCTGAGATCCTCCCTCCATATCACCCAAGCATGCACTGCTGCATTCCATTCCAATTGGGGATTGAGAATTCGCTATTTGTAGACGGGTTTCTAAGGTGGCATTCTTATAAATTTGATGTCCAAAATTGTTGATTGCTAAAAGGAAACTGATAACAAGAAACAAGGTGCTCATTACTATTATTTGTTTTAACTCTTTGTGATTGAGGTGCATAAGAAATTCTCCGAATCATATTTAAGTTCAATTACTTGGTTTCGTTATGAACTTAACGATGGAAAACGGAAATTTCGGAGAATTTCTATGAAGAAAATTTGAAGATAGATAAATTTAACTCTTGTAAGGACTCATTACATATCAATTCTGAATAGTGACAATGCAAAACACTAGGATACAAAGCTAGCTTTTCACCCCCTCTAAGGAACAAGGTACCCATCTATCCCTTGTTATTACGAATTTGATACAAGAAAAGTCAGTATTGAAATTACTCACACGAATCTATTCTAACGTAGTCAAACCCAACCACCATTCTTTCATCTTCAGTATCAATTAAATTGGCAGAACCTAATCCAATTCTACGTATATTTTCCATAGTTGAGGTTTCTGTACTGTAAATATCACGCCAATCAGGATCAAAGAGTAGCTGAAAGCCATTGATAAAAACTTCAATATTTTCATTATTGTAATTTATTTGGATTTCAACTGGAGTATCTAGCTCAATCCCAGGAAATTCATCTGGATAAAATGCAACTGAGTCTTTATCAGGGTCAAAGAAATTATTTGGTTGAAGACGTATATGGGCACCACCAGTCATTTGAAAAATAAAATAATTCACATCGTCTTCATTAGGATCATTTGGGGCAGCATTGGTCGGTAACCAGAATTCAATAGCTATGCCCAGATCCTCGGTAGATTCACCTTCGACAAGTTGCACTGTCGATGATGTAGAAAATATAAAGCAGGATGCGGAAACATCTATTGTTCTTCTTGAAGCCCGATTATTCGATCCCAAAAACATCCTGTCAACAATCAAAGAAGAGTTTTCTACAAATGTATTTTCTTCCGTGCTCCAATCTGGATTAATTTCTTCAAATAGATCAACAAAGAGTGGGAGTAGGGATGTTGTAGGGGGTGGGGGCTGAGGTGTTGAAGAGGGCAGAGGTTGGGGTGTCGGGAACACTTCAATGATTGTAATATCTTCTATTGAAGCAGGAGGTTCCTCAATCACAATTCGAAAACCGAGGGTTCGATCAAATTGATGTGGAAAAGCGCTATTTCGTGCAGATACCCGTGTAAATGCTCTGCCATTTACAAATGATCCACCTCGAATTACACGAGCAACAGTATCTAAAGCAAGCAGATCTTCTCGACCATCATTAGGATCATAAGGATAGATGAAATCAGCAACATTTCTGTCATTTCCATACAACGAACTAGTCCACTCCGCCACATTTCCCAACATGTCTTCAACGGCATAAGGGCTAGCTCCTGATGGATACGATCCAATTGGTTCGAGTCTATCTACAATATTCGCGCACTCCTCATTTGCGCAATTTAATCGGATGCCATCCTCCCAATTATTCCCCCATGTATATATTCTATCGTCTTGATCTCCGCGAGCAGCTTTTTCCCATTCGGCTTCCGTAGGAAGTCGAGCAAGCAAGCTATATTCTTCACCTAACCATTCGGTATAAGCAACAGCGTCATACCACGAAACACAGACGACTGGGTAATTCGCAAAGCTTTCATCATACGAGCCATCTTCTCGCCAAACAGGACAACTTTCATTGATCTCAGGAAGGTTTTCGATGTTCCCTGCATCAATAAACATCTTGTATTGGGCATTAGTTATTTCATATTTTGAAATGCAATATGTATAGGGAATATCAAGCCGATGTAAGGGTCTATCGAACGGAAATGCATCCACATCTTTTTCAGGTGATCCCATTAAAAATTGCCCTGACGGAATCTCCTCCCATATGTGCCCTATCGGATCTTCAAATGAACATAGGTTGAGGTTTAATATTGTAGGTGTAACTGTGGGATCAATTGACTCTACTATTGTATCTTCCAATTCAGGTGTCATTGGTGCAACCGTTGTTGATGTCTCTGTTGGTACAGGATTTAAAGGGGTTGAAGTTGGAGTCTGTGTATTTAAAACATTTGGAGTAGAAGTTTCAGAATTCTGGACTAATTCCGGCCTGAAGTTATCAATAAAATCAGAAATTTCCATTCTCATCAATATAAAAATAGTCACAATTACTATTGTGGCCATCAAACTAACTATAATAATTGTAGTTGTGTTTGTGGATTTTGGGGAATGATTATTGGATCGAGTGTCCCAACCTAAAGGTATCTCTTCAGCTTGAAGACTCTCCAAATCAGGCCAATCCACATCGGGTCTTTCATGTTTAAGCCAATCCAGCAAATCCCCTAATTTATTTCTTCGTTTGCAATAATCAATTAACCCTCGAACCATCTCATCTCGTGTGGAGTTAGGGAAACTTTCTGAATTAATTCCTAAATCAAAACAAATGGTTCTTATTTCTCTCAAATCGAAATGTTTGTTGATTGACAAACGCAGTGCTTGAAAACTCATCTTTGCAATCCTCCAAAACCAAAAACCGAACTGCAATTATCTGGTACAGTTATAATTATTCCAAATTTCACTTAAACAAAACAGTAAAAAAGGTGATTTTAGAATTACTTTCTTTTAATAATTCCACTTTGGAGACAAAAGAGCCTAGGGTTCAAAATCATTTTATTCACACAATTTTTCCGGCAAAATCTGTAAATGACTTGCTTAATAAATGAAATTAGTCTATTTTTCCCTTAGCTAGGTTTTTTGAATCTAGTTTTTAGTCGTTTAGCCTGTGTGCCTTTGGATTAAATTTAAGCTAATTTTTTATTTTAGCTTGGAAATTTTTTTAAGATACCTCATCTCGCATTGTAAGACATACAAATGAATCGTGACGGACAAGACACACCTCCTAAAGAGCTATCGTTTCTAGATGCTTTAAATAAGTATTTCAAGCTTGCCGAACTCGAAGAGCTTTGCTTCTCTATTGGAATTAACTATGAAGAAATTCCAGGTACAACTTTATCTGAGAAAACACGAGGCCTCATCCTATACTGTAGTCGACACAATTTAATAAACGAGTTGATTGATTATGCCAACGATAAACGTCCATTTATCGATTGGGAATCGTTACCCATTCCAAAAGAACACACGCTCAATTCATCAAATATTTTCCGCTTCGTTAATAAGAAAAACATGCTTATAGGCATTCTTCTTTTAAGTGTTTTGCTGTTTCTAGGTTTAATGTTCCGACCGAACATGATTATCTATTTTAACGAAGAAGGACTTGCCGCTTATGAAGGGCGCAACTTCACCTTAGCTCAACGCAACTTTCAACGCGCCTTATTTCTCGACCCTCAAAATGGAGAAATTTTATACAATCTTGGCAGCCTCTATGAAGACCAGATAAAGCAAGATGGAGCCAATGTTAGTCTCGCATTAGATGCCTACACAAAATCAAGTGAAACAGGTTTTGAAGGCGCATTTAACAATGCAGCTCGCTTATATATCCTGTTTGATCAACCTGATGAAGCCGTGCAACTTGCCCAAGCAGGTCTTGCTCAAGCTTCAAATACGACAGTCCGCTACTATTTATATAAAAATTTGGGGTGGGCACGTTATTCCCAGAACAGTTACCCTGATGCAATTGCAAATCTAAATGAATCGATTCAACTAAACCCATCACCAGCTTCTCCGTATTGCTTGTTGGCATTAGTTTATGATGCACAAGAATTGGTTAACCAGGCAGAAGTTCAGTGGCGGCAATGTGTAGCGCGAGCGGATAACTCTATTCCCGAAGAGGATGAATGGCGTCAAATGGGACAAGAACGTTTAACCCAGGGAGAAGATGAATGAAACAACTATCCCGTTTATTAATGTTTACGACATTATTGGGCTTGCTAGCCTGTCAATCTCTGCCCAATAATTCACAAACAGAAGAAGGTCTTGCACCAACCATCACATCAGCAGTTTTGATTGAAGCACCAACAGGGGTTCCAGAAGTGCTGCCAACCGTGACGCCTGTACAGGATATAGAAGTTGCACCGGAGCCCACCCAACCAGCAACGAGTACACCAGCACCTGAAGTACGAAATCGCGATTTAGAAAATGAAGGGAATGAATTTTTAGGAGTTCTCATTCAAGTAGACGGGGAAATTAATCTTCATCGCCTCACTCATAATGTATCTTATCCGGTTACTGTCGGCACAGATATTCGGCAAGGAGACCTTGTTGAATTATCTAGCGGCGGATTTGCAAAAATTTTATGCACAGATTTAACGATTTGGCCTATTCCAGCGGGTGTCTTATCTGGAGCGAATGGCTGCCCTAGAAGGGCCACATTTCTTCTATTCGATGATCTGAGAGTGATTGAGCTTCGTTCAAAATTCAGAGAAGTTCCTTACATCATAAGCCCCCGGAGAACTCGAATTTTGAATGCAAGACCCTTGATCCAGTGGCAAGGAATCCCCTCCGCGTCGCGGTACCACGTCACAGTCCGCGGGCAAGGCTTAGAGTGGACCAAAGAAACCACCAACACCCAAGTTTATTATGATGGTCCTCCATTAGAGGATGACGTCAGTTACAAGGTCATTGTCGTTGCCGAATCGGAAGACCTTTTTGCTCCTGAAATTTCTTCTGATGATGAAGGGGTCCCTGGGCTTGGATTCACACTGATTTCAGAGGAAGAGGCTGCACTCTTACAGACTCAAGAAGAAACAATTCGAGCATTAAATCTTTTACCTGAAGCTGAAGCAATCATTTTGGCGCGCATCTACTCTAGTTTTCAGTTGTATCAACAAGCGATTAACACCTTAGAAGATTTACCGAGTTTCTCTTATCCTGCAACGAAACTCCTTCTTGGTGACCTATACACCTTGCTTCAACTCCCTCAAATCGCACAGGACCATTATCAAGCCGGATTGACCCTTGCCATTACTTTAGAAGATTTAGAGTCACAAGGATATGCCTATCTTCAATTAGCAAAAATCCAAGAAGCCATTGGAAACTCAGATGAAACTCAAAACACCTCCCTATTCGATATGGCGATCTCCATTTATCGTGAATTGGGGGACACAGTGCGTTTAGAGGAAATATTGAATGAATAAATCGTCAGCTCTATTAAAGTTAGTAGTTCTTGTTTGTGCCATCTCCTTTTTACCCAATGAAATACTCGCTCAGTCAGACTCAAATCCCCTTGAGCTATGTAACGATGGCTCATACCTGTATATCGTAGATGGAAACATTGAAGACAGCTTCCCTCTCTTACAAGCCGCATATGATGAAAGAGATTCTTCAGTTTTTGATAATCATCAGTTTGAACTTGGCCAATGTGCTGTTGCCCTAGGCTTAATCCTTAATGGACAAGGAGATTTAGACAGTGGTCTCGAAGCGTTAACTTTTGCCTTGGCTATTTTTCAAGAAAACGGGCTACCAGAATGGCAAGCTCCAACTTTAATGACGATCGGGAGTGTATATGAAGTTCAAAATCAACACGAGGCAGCGATAGAAA
>JANQSK010000123.1 GCA_028284105.1 Anaerolineae bacterium | reverse complement strand
GCAGGTCGGTCAAGAATAGCTAACGCCTCAAGTACCTGACGACTGCCTTCATCTAGCTTTTTTAAACGACCGTTCGTCAACATCTGTAAGCTGGGTGGTATGGGGAGCTTTTCAGGCAACTTTTTTATTTGTCCAAGTTCAAACAAAATTTCTTGGATAAACAGCGGATTCCCTCCAGTCTCATTCAAAATGAGTTGAGACATTCTAAAAACAGCTTCATCATATATTTCTAAATGGTGATTTAACAGTTGTGCGACTTCAGCTTTATTTAACGGTTTTAAGGTCATCTTTCTCGACTTTTTGTTGCCGATAATTGATTCAAGGGATGCAGAAATGGCTTCTTCACTACGGAATAGGCCTACAAACATTGAATTGGTTTTAATAGGAAATACAGACAAATATTGGAATAAATCTAACGTCGGTTCATCCGCCCACTGAAGGTCATCAATGAAAATGATCAAATGATTTGGAGCTAGTTCAAACAAAAGATGGGCAACAGCTCGAAATAGAAGTGCTGGCTCTTCGGCAGATAATTCTTTTGCATCAAAATATTGAGGAAGCAGCCTGGCAAGCTGTGTTTGCCAAATTCCAGGTATTTGAGCAACCAAATCATCCGGCAATTGTGCTACCTTGGATTCCAAGATAGAAAGCCACGCTTGGTATGGGATGTTTTTCGTTGATTCGTAACAGCGTCCTATGAAATGTGGGGCTTCTACTTGACCCAAAAACTTTTGTACAAATGTGGTTTTACCAATGCCTGCTATCCCTTCAATCAAAACAGTTTGATTTCCCCCGCTCCTAAACATCTGATGTAATTGAGCCTCTTCACCTTCACGACCTACAAAGAGGTTTAGTTTTGAGGTAGAAGCGATTCCAATCGTTGACGATTGGTTTTGAATTGGTGGAAGTGGCTTATTTTTCAAAACGGCCGTTCTCAAATCCACCAATTTCTGAGAAGGTTCGACCGCTAATTCCCTCAGTAAATGAACACATTGCTCAAATTGATTGAGTGCATTTTGAGGTTGACCCCATGTTACATAAAGCCAAATCAATTGATAATGAACTTCTTCAAGAAGCGGGTTCACTTGTAAAACACGCTGTGCAATCTGAATTGCCTCCCCAGTTTGATTTTCCTCGATGTATTGAGAGAGTAAATAGACACCCCCTCGCTCAAAAAGCTGCTGAAGGCGGGCTCTTTCTCCAAGGAGCCATAATTCGAATTCCGGCGCATGCGCCAACAGGATATCATCTAAAAAATCCCCTCGGTATAAATCCAAAGTTTTTTGGATATCATCCAAGGTATGGCTTTCTATTGATTTTGTTACCTCTTCAAATTGAAATAGATCTGCGTGAATTACGGCCGTATTCACACCAACTTCATCCCCATCAATCAGCAAGGCATCCGCACCTAGTTCACGACGAATACGGCTTATATGCCATCGTAAAGAAGCGGCCGGATTTTTGGCATTATCAAAAAAGAGTCGCCAGAGGGCTCGTCTACTATGCATTATTTGAGTTGCAGACAGGTAAGCTAAAATGGCCCGAGTTTTTCGTTCAAGTGTTATCTGTGAAGCGGGATCAGAGGAAGAGTAAATCTTAAGTGTGCCTAACAAGGACAGTCGCACACAATCATTCTAGCATAGAAACAATTTAATTGGGCTCGATTTTAGCAGAGTCGATGGAATGTGTTTCTTCATAATCATGTTCATAAACAGACTCTTGAATGTTTTCTTTCTTCGATTTTGTATATGGCTCCAGTAATTCTTCATCGCTTTTTGTACCGTAGGTCAACGCCCAAAATACACCAACAATCAAATAGGCAGGGAAGCCAGTAAACGGAGCAGGCAAATGAGACCACCAAATAAAGCTTGCAATTGTTCCAAAAATAAATAGAACACCAATCATTTGATAAATTTGCTGTTGTGAAAAATAAGACAGTCCAAATGCAGAAGCCAATCTTTCACCATCCAGACCTGGTATTGGGAAGAGGTTAAATAGCAATAGATAGAGATTAAGTCTAACAGTTAATTCTAGCCATTCAGCAGGAAAATAAATCGAAACTAAGAAAGCAGCACCGGCAACAAGTAAATTGCTCACAGGGCCAGCCGCAATAAGCTTTGCTAATTGCATTCTTTCTGATTTTGTCATTTGAAATGGGGCTTTATTCCAATTTTCGGGCTTAAAATAACCACCAAATACCCAGATACCAATTTCACCTGAGCCAAACCCCACCCACTGTGAAACCAAACCATGAGCAAATTCATGAATCAGCAAACTGGTGAAAATAATTAAAAAATCAATGATGGGAAGAATGTCTGACAGGATCAAAAACGGCCAAATTAAAATAGACCAGTGAAGATAAACG
>JANQSK010000114.1 GCA_028284105.1 Anaerolineae bacterium | reverse complement strand
GGATTTAGCGGGTGGATTGACTATTATAAACGGCCGTTTCTCTGATAAAATACGCGTCTAACAACAATTTCACATGATTTAAAGGATATTTAATGAGTTCACCACACTTCCAAATTCAAATGATTAAAGTGCCTGTATCAGACATCGAAGCTTCCTCTAAATTTTATTCAGAAACGCTGGGATTTGAGCTTCAATTTGCGGCTGAGGAGTTTGGCTGGGCTCAGCTATCTGCAGGTGAAGTTTCGCTAGCACTCTATAAACCAGGCATGGGCGGCGGCAACGGGCACATCAGCGGGTCTGTTGATTTTCATTTGATGCTGGCCAATCCATCGTTTGAGGAGTTAGCCAATCGCTTGCTTGAAGCAGGCCATCTTGCAGAAGATATGATTCACACAGGCAATGATGGCTCATCTTTTGTGGACGTTCTCGACCCTGATGGCAATATTGTAAAAATCATGATGTGCTAAAGTTTAAATACTCTAAATTGCAAAAGTTTCTCTCATATCAATATTTCATTTAATTGAATTCACCATAAGTGTGGTTAACAGTACTTTAATCCCACCTGAATGAGACAAATCGAATAAAAATCATTTATACTATCTATTGTCAGGTTTGAATCGACGTCGTGCCTCGATTCAAACTCATCAATTTTTAGTTTTGGGAGGAACAATGACTCCAGACTTAATGATTCAAACCATCAATCAAGTTGGTGATCACATACAGGTAAATGGGAACATGGTGCAATTTGTCTTTTACAATGTCACTATCGTTCTTGTTTTTGATGCCAACGCAGACAGAATGCGTTTAATTGCGCCTATCATTGAAGTGGACAAGCTTGAAGACAATATGTTGATGCAAGCAATGGAAGCCAATTTCCACAGTGCATTAGATGCGCGCTATGCCATTTCTAACGGTATGGTTTGGTCTGCATTTGTCCATCCAATGTCAGAATTAAGTGATGCTTTTTTTAGAATTGCTATCAATCAAGTGGCTGTGGCTCACCTCACTTTTGGCAATCAATATACCAGCGGTGCGCTTGTATTTGGCGGAAAGGAAGGTGCATCGTGACTGACAATGAATCTAAATTTGAAACGGCCGTAAAAGAGCAACTTTTACCACTTCTAAACGATGATGAAACCTTATTGGCTTATACCAACGGGCAAATTCGTGGCGCAACTGCCAAATATTATTATGTGGGATTAACTGAAAGTCGGCTTATTCTCCAACCCTACAAACGACGGAAGGCAAAGGGGCAACCATTATCTATATTCTTATCCACCATCACAGATATTAAAATGGCTAGACGGGCCATTCGGTTAAAATTTGTTTCGGATGGTACAAATATTTTCGTTCGTCAATTGCGGTGGAGACCTCATGCAAAAAAGCTAGCTGAAATGGCCGTTTCGCTCATCAATCAAACCAATCAGTTAAAAACCCAGCTAACCCATGAACAAGTGCTGGCTCAAACTGATGATTACTATGAGTTAGGGCTCTTGGGAACAGCACAGACGCTCCTACATCAGGCCGAATTAGCAGACATGTCTATCACAATCGGCCCCATTTATCAGACTCTCAAAGATCGTCTCACTGAAAAGCAGCATGCCTTGCGTGCCGCATGCTTTATCCTTTGGACGACACTTATATTAAGCATAATTCTTTTTATTGTTTCAAACAATTTATTCCAAATTTCTGAAATTGGTCCAGCAATCATAGCTGTTTTTTCAGCCTTTCTTTTACCAATCGTGATTGATGCACTAATCACCTATCATCTTTGGAGAGGTCATTCTCAAGGAGGGTGGGAGGCTTGGGCCTTATTAAGAGCAGGCCTTAGCACAATTTTAATCAGTATAACTTTGCTTTCAGAAGGATTCTTTCTTGAGGCTGGCGCCCAAATTGCACTCGCCGTTGCCATAACACTTGTTCTTTCTGGTAACCCCACAAGAAATAAAACAACGGCTGGGATTGTGATTTATGGTTTAGGGCATTTCGGTTTGCTTTTAATCAGTATCTTTTTGGCATAGATTAACGGCCGTTTTCATTGGCACTATTTCTTTCTTCAAGATAGATTTAAGAACATAGAGAAGAGGGAAAAATGGAAACACAAACAATCATCAACAGTGATACGGAAGCTATCAATCAGCTAAACAGGCTTTTTCAAACCCAAAAAGCAGCATTTCAACAAAATATGATGCCTTCCTATCAGGAGCGCATGGGCTGGTTAACGCAACTCGAACAAATGATTTTGAGCAATCAAGGCCTAATTGCAGAAGCAGTTGAGGCAGATTTTGGGACCCATCCTGCGGAGCTTACACGAATTACTGAGCTTCTAGGCCCCATTTCACGGGTTAAATTTGCAAAGAAAAATTTGAGAAAATGGATGCGCCCGAAAGGTCGACCGGTTGACAGAGTTTTATTTGGATTGGCTCAAAACAAACTCATGTATCAACCTGTTGGGGTTGTGGGTAATATGTCGCCGTGGAATTTTCCAATTGATATCTCTTTTGGCCCCCTCGTTGACATGTTGGCAGCTGGAAATCGTGTCATCATCAAGCCATCTGAAAGTGCTCCTCATACGGCAGATCTCATCAAAAAACTTGTCGAAGAAACCTTTGAACCTTCCTTAGTTGCTGTTGTGACTGGAGGAGTCAAACTAGCCAAAGCATTTAGCCAATTACCTTGGGATCATCTTTTATTTACCGGAGGTCCCGAAATTGGCAAGCAAGTGATGGCTGCAGCTGCCCAAAATCTTACACCAGTAACGCTTGAGCTTGGAGGTAAAAATCCAACTATCATTACGGAAGATAATCTGACAGAAAAGACTGTCACCTCAATCATGGCGACAAAAATGGTGAAAGCAGGTCAGATGTGTATTACGAGTGATTATGTTTTTATTCCCGAAGGCAGCACGCAGCGTTTCGTGTCTCTTTGTGAACAAGCATTGGGGCAACTCTATCCTAAACAAATTGATAATTCTGACAGCGCCAGCATCATCAATACACATCATTTTAGAAGAATAGAAAGTTATTTGGCAGATGCCGCACAAAATAATGCCAAGATGGTTGAAATCAATCCGGCAAAGGAAGCCGTAGATGTCAACGGCCGTAAAATCCCACTTACCCTCATCTTAGAACCGACGGATGATTTACTGGTGATGAAACATGAAATCTTTGGTCCTATCCTGCCTGTTAAAACGTATCGAAAAATTGATGAAGTCATTTCTTATATCAACAAGCGGGAACGGCCGTTAGCCCTTTACATCTTTTCAAAAGACCAAAATGTGATTGATAAAATCATCAACAACACAATTTCAGGAGGGATAGCGATCAATGCAGTCTCCTTACATGCGATGCAAGCGTCACTTCCGTTTGGGGGAACAGGCAACAGCGGCATGGGGCATCATCATGGATTTGAAGGGTTTATCGCCTTTTCCAAAGCAAAGCCCATTTTCAAACAAGCCCCGATTGACGGTAGTTCGCTGCTTTTCCCCCCATATGGCAAGGCAGTCAATCGATTATTAGATTTCTTGCTTCGTTAAAATAACCGCAAGGGTTGAGTAAACGAATTCTTTTATTAGCAGAACAACTAATCTTCAACTGTTCCGTATAATGCATATAGCTCAACCAGCTAAATGACTTAAGGAGTTTACGAAATGGAAAGTCAAAATGCCTCTATGGGTCAAATTGTCACTGTAAGTTTTACTGCATTTGCAATATCATGTGCCGCTTTTGCAGCCTCAATCCTATTCTTCATTCCTGTCATTGGTAGCGCGATGCAATCTCTTCAGCTTCCAGATCTATTGCAACAAGTGATAGTGATGTTCCTTTTATTTGGCATCCCAATCATCGGTGCATTTGGCGGTATAAACATTGGTATGCAGCTTATCGAAAAACAGTGAACTCAGCTAAACAAATCATAAAATCAAATATTTAGATATCGACTAAACGGCCGTTTTCAGCTATCGTTCTTTCATGGTTGAAAGAATAACAGCTACCGTCAAAGGAAGATGTCCACACTGCCTTAAAGGAAAAGTGTTTCGGAGCTTCCTTACCATGAATACCCATTGTGAAGTTTGCGGCATAAAGTACGAACGCGAGCAAGGGTATTTTTTGATGGGCATCTTTTTTGGCTACATTTTAAGTTTTATCGTTGTTGCTATCACGCTTGTTATTTTGCTTATCTTTTTCGAACCGACACCCTTTGTCTATATTGGTGGCGCTTCCATTCCCCTAATCGTATTGTCACCTGTCATTTTTCGATATGGTCGCTTGATTTGGCTTCACGTTGATGAAGTACTAGATCCACGTGTATCTGATGCAGATAAAGCAGGCGAGCTTCCCCCTCCGCATGGCATTGATTTAATGCTGCAACACCAGAACGAATCCGAAGATTTTTTCTATAAACGTAAAGACAGCGAATAAATGATTAAGATTGCAATTATTGGTGATGTCCATACCGCTTTTGATGATGCGGATGTCGCTTTTTTCAATCAATCAGATTTCGATCTTCTGCTATTTGCTGGTGATTTAGCTCACTACCGATTTTTGGAAGGGGTTAAGGTCGCCCAGAAAATGTCGGAGTTGGAAAAAACGGCCGTTTTTATCCCAGGGAATCATGATACGGTCACCCCCATGCAAATGCTTGCGGAGCTTAAAAATTGGCCCATCTTGAAAAGGGTCTCCAGCATATTCCATCCTTTTCGCATTCGAAAACTTCAATCGAGTATGGCTCCAGTTAAAATGGGAGGCTATCAAACATTTTCATTTGACATTCGCGGTTTTGAATTTGATGTGATTACAGGACGGCCGTTTTCTTGGGGGGAAAACTTGATGGCAAGCCCTCATTATCTTAAAAACAAATTTGGTGTTTCAACGGTCGAGGATTCAATCGTTAAACTCAAATGGTGTGTCGATCAAGCAAAGTCTAACAATCTCATCTTTTTAGCACACACCGGCCCTTTTGGGTTAAGTAACGGCCGTTCTGATATTTGGGGAATTGATTATCGTCGCAAAGAGGGAGATGGTGGGGATATCGATTTAGCTGAGGCTATCAAGCATGCACAGCATCAGAATAAGACCATTCATGCTGTGGTTGCGGGTCATATGCACCATCGCTTAAAAGGGTCTGGACATCGTGAAACGGAACGTTTCGAGAATGGCATTCATTTTATCAACCCTGCCCGCGTGCCAAGGATTTTTGAGCAAGACGGTAAAAAATTGCATCATTTCAACGCGCTTTTAATCGATCATACTCACGTTTCTGTGGAAACAAAGCACCACTAAAATATTCGTTTTGTACTTTATTTGACAATTTGCCGACATTCTGCTATAATTTCTTCAACTTTGAAGAAGGAGACGTTTGTGATGGCAAAAACAACAATTTTTAAACTCAGCGACATAAGTAATCAAATACTCACAAGCGCTCACGCCAGCTAAAAGCAATCTAAAGCAAAATTTAGAAATTAGGCGTGACACTTTTCGTCACGCTTTTTCGTTGCCTAATCTTTGTGTTGGGTAAGGTCGCATCTCGTGGAACGACTCGCGAACAAGAAGGTCGGCAAATTGTCGGTAAACAGTTTGTAGATGTCGTTCACAAAAATGTCTCGATGGGGGTTAGCCTTCTGTTCACTTTTCATTTTATGAAATTTGGGCAAAAAGTTTCGGATCAAATCCGGACGAGACAAATGTGCTTTTCAATAAAATGAAAAGCACACATATCCTCTTCCTCTCCTCCTCTTCCTCTTGGGCAAACCCGAATGCCCAGGCTGGTCGGAACCTCTCCTTCCGACCAGCCACTTTCTCTATTCCTTTTTAACCAAGGTAAGTTTGATGTCCCCAACAGAATAATTTGAGACAAACCACTTACCATTGGGAGCTAGCGAGGCAGTGTATCATGCACTGCCTCGTTTTTATTTAGATCGATTTATCTAACAGGATCATTTCCCCGCTCTCAACCGATTTCAAAGCAGCCAACGAAACTTCTAATCCTTTTATGGCTGCAACGGCCGTTTCATAATTTGGCTCATGTTCTAAAATCTCATTTGCAAAGGTGGCTATCTCTCTTTGATACATCGACCACTTCCCTTCGACTTCAAAAAGCGTTTCTTGCGACCCATCCTCTTTGTGCCAAACGATGCGCTGTTCGTCCATTGCAAACTGAGTTGTGAGCATGCCCATTGGCCCCAAAATGCGCTCTTCATGGATTTTAATTTTCCCATCTGGTGGCATTCCCCAAGACACAAAAATATTGGCCATATCACCTGACGCAAATTGAAGGAGAATAACGGCCGTATCTACAGCTTTCTCCGAAATATGGGCGATTTCTGCTCGATCTCGCGCCAGCTTTCCACCATGAGCAATCACTGAAACTGGATCCGAATCAAAAATAATGCGCCACAAATCCACAAAATGAATAATCATGTCGATCAACGGTCCACCATTGGCATAGGCGTCATGCATTGCCCTCTTTGGCCGAAGAGGAAAGATATTGGTCGTTTGTGCCACCATAGGCGAGCCAAGATGCCTTTCTTGAACCCATTTTTTAAATGCAGTTGTAATTTCGGAAAAACGGCGCATAAGCCCAATCATCAAATGGGTTTGATGGGTTTTTGCCGCATTCAACATGGCTAAGGCTTCATCCAACGTCAAGGCAATCGGCTTTTCACAAAGCACATGTTTGCCCTGTTCTGCTGCAAAAATCGTCAACTCAGGATGTAAAACAGTGGGTGTGCAAACAGAGAC
>JANQSK010000043.1 GCA_028284105.1 Anaerolineae bacterium | reverse complement strand
ACAGGTCTCTTTGCAACCATCGGTATTTTGTCAGCGTTACATGCCCGTCACACATCAGGAAAGGGGCAATTTATTGATCTTTCCCTCATAGAAAGCCAGATGACTTGGTTAGAAAATTATGCGGGAGAATATTTTGCAACAGGTGAAGATCCACCAAGACGAGGAAGTAGTCATCCTCAAGTAGTGCCTTACGAGCCGATGGAAGGGAGTGATGGTGTTTGGTTTATTTTAGGGGTTGGCTCCGATAATTTATGGCGCAAATTCTGTGATCTAGCTGATTTAGAACGGCTCAAAGATGACCCTCTTTTTGCAACCAACTCTGAACGTGTCAACAATCGAGATGCGCTGCTACCTCACGTTAGAGAGGTTGTCAAAACTAAGTCTTCATCCGAATGGCTTCAGCTGCTTGCTGACGCAGGAATTCCTTCTGGACCTATTCGGACTGTGCAAGAAGCGCTATCCGATCCCCAATTGATAGCTCGAAATTTCATTGTTGAGCTTGAACACCCGCTGATTGGTGCCGTTAAATCTCTTGCAACGCCAATTCATATGTCAACGAATGGCTTAACATTTCGAAGTCATCCCCCTCTCTTAGGCGAGCATACGCAGGAGATTTTGCAGCAGTTAGGGCATAATGAACAAACAATTCAGAAGATGTTGTCTGATAAAATAGTTTAGATGTTTGGAATGACAAATCTATTCAATATATAAAAGCATAAAAGTATTTACTAGAAATGCACCCTGAGCCTGTCGAAGGGTAATGAAATCACCTTAACAAGCTCACAGTCAACAAAACCAAATATAAAAAAGCGTGTGACCTATGACTCAAAAAACTTCGAATACATTTTCGACCTCAACCCATTGGGGAAATTACAAAATTGAAGTCAAAGATGACCAGATAGCCGGTGTAAGAGCCTATGACTCTGACCAAGATCCTTCTCCCATTAGTCAATCGTTGCTTGATGTTACGGATGCACGAGTACGCGTTTCACAACCAATGGTGCGAGAAGGATTTTTGAAAAATGGGAGTCATAGTGACCGAACACAAAGAGGACGGGACCCATTTATTCCAGTCAGTTGGGAAAAAGCTTATAAACTCGTCGCATCGGAGTTAAATCGCGTTCGTAGTGAACATGGGAGCCAATCGATCTATGCGGGGTCTTATGGCTGGTCGAGTCCTGGTACTTTACACATTGCCCGCTGGAATATGCATCGCCTCCTCAATTTGACAGGGGGCTTTACTGATTCAGTTCAATCTTACTCATTAGCTGCATGTGAAGCGATCATGCCTTATGTCCTTGATACAAGTGACAATTTGATGTTTGACGCTCCTTCATGGCTCGATATTGCTGAAAATGCAGAGTTCGTGGTGATGTTTGGGGGCACGGCGCTTAAAAATTCGCAGGTTAGCTTTGGTGGATTGGGAGCACATACTGCAAAAGCAGATATGGAAACGGCCGTAAATAACGGTGTCCAGTTTGTGAATATCAGCCCCATTCGTGATGATGTGGCCCATCAATTTGAGACAGAATGGTTCGCTCCGCGCCCAAACACGGACACGGCTATCATGCTAGGGATGGCATATACGCTTGTTACTGAAGATCTACACGACAAACATTTTCTAGATACCTACACCGTCGGTTTTGAACAATTTTTGCCATATCTCATGGGTGAACGTGATGGGCAACCGAAAACACCAGAATGGGCTGAATCTATTTCTGAAATGTCTGCCAATTCAATACGCTCACTTGCTCGCCAAATGGCAGATAAGAAAACGATGATTGCGGTCAACTGGGCGATCCAAAGAGCGCAACATGGTGAGCAACCATTTTGGATGGCAACCGTGTTAGCGAGTTTATTAGGTGAAGTTGGGCTGCCTGGACGGGGTTTGGTGTTTGGATTAAATGCAATGCATGCGGTTGGTTCCTCAAAACGGCCGTTTGTCCATTGGCCATCACGCACTCGAGGGAGCAACCCCCTTCAGCATCCTCGGATTCCTGTCGCGCGCATAGCCGATATGCTTTTGAATCCTGGGCAACCCTTCCAATTTGATGGCAAAGATTTAACCTATCCTGATATCCGCCTCATCTATTGGGTCGGTGGCAATCCGTTTCATCATCACCAAGATATCAACCGTTTGATTAAAGCGTGGCAACAACCTGAAACCATTATTATCAATGATCCGTTTTGGACACCAACTGCACGCTACTCTGACATCGTCTTGCCCGCGACAACTGTGCTCGAGCGCAATGATTTAAATTTCACCAATTTAGATGCAACGATTACACCAATGCGGCAAGCAATACGGCCGTTTGCCCAAGCGCAATCTGATTATGATATCTTTCACGGAATCGCCCAGCAGATGGACGTAGGAGAAGTGTTTAGTGAAGGCCGAACTGAAATGGAGTGGATTCGACACTTTTATGAAGAAGCCAAATCCCGTGTAAAGGAAGCTGGCCAAGAACTTCCTGATTTTGAGACTTTTTGGTTGGGTGAACAGCTTGTTGTTGAATCAGGTGAACGGAGGGAAACGGCCGTTGAAAAATTCCGTTCAAATCCAAACGGAGCTCCTTTGCCCACACCCAGTGGGAAAATCGAAATCTTTTCAGAGACAATCGATGGCTTTGGATACGATGATTGTTTAGGGCATCCAGCTTGGTTACCACCACTCGAATGGCTTGGGGCTGACATATCATCAAAATATCCATTGCATTTGCTATCCAACCAACCCAAGACACGCTTGCATAGTCAGCTTGATTTTGCGCGAACCAGTAAAAATGCGAAGAAAAAAGAGAGGGAACCAGCACGTATGAATCCTCAGGATGCTGCTGATCGTGGCGTTCAAGAGAACGATTTTATTCGTATTTATAACGATCGTGGTGCATGCCTTTCAGTTGTCCAACTCTCTGAGACATTAAGAAGAGGTGTCATTGAGCTTCCAACCGGTGCGTGGTTCAACCCTGCCAATCCAAATGAACAAAATTCGCTTGAAATCCATGGAAATCCCAATATTCTTACAAGAGATGTAGGCACTTCAAAGTTAGGCCAAGGCCCATCACCAAACAGCACCCTTGTCGAGGTGGAAAAGTACGAAGGACCGATTCCAGAAATCACAGTTTTTGATTTACCATCTATAAGTGATGGCGATTAATCACTTATTCCTAGAATATGATTGTAGGCGCTTTTAAAGATTGAATTCTATGTCAAGAAATGGCCATGCGAAATGCTTTTAAAACTCAAACCGAAACCAAAATTGGGACTTTACCTGTTATTTGGTTTGATTGGGCTTTTCTGTATTGTTGCTTTTTCATTTTTTCGTTGGCGCCAAACAGAAAGAGCACGTTTAGCAAATCAAAGCCAGTTGATTGAAACATCTCAAGGTCTAATTGAATACACCAGTTTTGGAGAAGGTCCTGCTATTCTAGTTCTTCACGGCACCATAGGAGGATACGATCAAGGACAATATTTAGCCGAAATGCTGCAATCCGATGAGTATCAGTTCATCTCTGTGTCCCGACCAGGATATTTACGGACTCCAATTGAAAGTGGTGCTACTTTTCCAGAACAAGCAGATGCATATATTGCTCTTTTAGATGAGCTTGGGATTTCACAAGTAGCTGTCATCGCCGTTTCAGGAGGCGGTCCTTCTGCGTTGCAAATGGCGCTCAATCATCCATCTCGAGTATGGAGTATGGTAATGCTCTCTACAAATTCAGATGTTCATGCAGACAACTCACCTCCTGAAATTGAGCTTGATGAAGGGGAAACAAGAACGCCACCTTCTTGGCTTGTGAACACGTTATTCTCTGATTTCTTTAGTTGGAGCGTTATAAATGTTTCAAAATGGCAGCCACGATTAATTTTGTCACCATTAGTTGGGGAAGCGTACACAGATGAGGTCTTGAACGATCCCATTAAAAATGATCTTTATTTAGAACTGATAAAAAGTTTTTCCTTGACCTCTCAACGCAAAGTGGGTTCGTTTAGCGACGGCGCTCTTTTTCCAAAGCATACCGGTTACCCTTTTGAAAATATTCAAGCACCCATGCTCATTTTGCATGGTTCTGAAGATGCCTCAGAAATTTATGATCAACAAAAATATTTAGAAAGGACTGTTCCAAACAGTACCTTTGTTGAAATTAATGGAGGTACGCATTTTATGTCCCCATCCCATCATGAGGTTTTGACCCCGATCATTTTAGATTTTCTCGAAGAACATAAGCCGTAAACTTTCAAACTGATTTCATCAATTTAGTCATTTTGTCTTTTGACCACCATTCAGATAATGAATTAAATGAGGCTTGATATCCGTCTTTCAAAGACGCTCAGTAGTGGTCAATTTTCTGGTCACCACCCTATCCCTGTTCACTATTGGAATCATTATCTCTATGGCTCAAATGTTTTGAGTTAGAATAAATCACTTGACAAACTATTTAAAATCGCTTATAAACTAATTAAATTAGTTTAGGAGACAAAATAATGAAAATAACTAACCATGGAAAACATATCACTCAATTGACTGCTTATGGGATGATGAATGCATTTTTTGTAAAAGAAGATGATGGTTTGACCTTAGTCGACACCATGATGAACAATCAGGCTGATCATATTGTTAATGCAGCGAATGAAATCGGCTTGCCAATTAAGCGGATATTATTAACTCACGCTCATATCGATCATGCTGGAGCAATTGATTCTATATCAGCCAAACTACCAGATATAGAATTTATTTGCTCACCACAATCTGCTAAATTTATGCAAGGCAATCTTGCATTAACAAGCGCTCAACCCCAAGAGCTAGTTAAAGGGGATATGGTGACGGTCTCAACGAAGCCAACACGTCTTGTTAGTGATGGTGAACAAGTAGGTTCTTTGCGTGTTATAGAAAGCCCAGGGCATACGCCAGCTCACCTCTCTTTTTTCGATGAACGCGATGGCACGTTAATCGCTGGAGATGCAATTGTTGTGTTGGGTGGAGTCGTTGTTCCTGGCTCTTTCCGTACATGGTTCCCACTACCCGCGACAGCAA
>JANQSK010000041.1 GCA_028284105.1 Anaerolineae bacterium | reverse complement strand
GCGCACCCATTGTTCGACCGTGAAAGCCTCGGACAGTGGAGATAATTTCAGTACGACCTGTGCTTAATCGGGCAAACTTGATGGCTCCTTCAATCGCTTCTGTTCCAGAGTTACATAGAAAAATGCGGTCAAGGTCACCTGGCAAAATGTCGGCTAAACGGGATAAGAAACGGGCTCGTTGGTCGTTATAAAACATTTCGGGGCAGTTGATAAGGGTCGCTGCTTGTTGTGTAATAACCTCAGTAATCACAGGATGGCTGTGTCCCACGTTAGCGACGCTAATTCCTGCACCACAGTCGATGTAGGAACGGCCGTTTTCATCCCACAGCGTTGCTCCTTCGCCACGGACCATTGTAAACGGCCGTTTGCCGTAGACGCCGCTGGTATAGGTTGATTCTAATTCGATACTGTTCATAGTTTTCATTTCGGGGATTAGGGATTGGGGATTGGGGATCGGTTTTCGATCCTCATACCTCATGCCCTATTTTTATTTATTCAATGACCGTTCCTTGACCGTTTACTGCATGCATGATTGGACTTCCGCCTCGGGCATCACCAAGAATGACGCGTTGGACGCCTCCCTGTAATGCTTCTTTTGCACCAAGGAGCTTAATTTTCATTCGCCCTTCGGCATGCTGTTCAGCAACTTCGTCGATATCATTTACTGCGATATTCTGAATGAGTGAGGCTTCATCAGGGAAGTTTTTGAGTACGCCCGGTACGTTGGACAAAATGATGAGTGTATCTGCTTGCATCGCAACGGCCGTTGCGCCTGAAGCGCGGTCACCGTCTACATTGATAGCTTCACCATCAAAGCTAATCGCCGGCGGTGTCAAAACGGGAAGGTAGCCACTGTCTAGAAGGGTATTTAGTAATTGGGTGTTGACGTTTTCAACTTTACCCGTGTAATTGTCACGAATGACCCGCTTACGGCCGTTTTCAATTGCCCGAACCGCTTTTTTGCGTGGTCCTTCCCATAAACGGCCGTCCATACCTGACAGCCCGATAGCATTAACACCCCGAGCTT
This sequence comes from Anaerolineae bacterium, assembly GCA_028284105.1. Classification (GTDB taxonomy): domain Bacteria; phylum Chloroflexota; class Anaerolineae; order Promineifilales; family Promineifilaceae; genus QQUD01. The sequence continues at coordinate 3,089 of JANQSK010000041.1, read as the reverse complement.
GAAGCATTTCCACTAAGCTTTTATTCATCTGGCCGCAATACACCATTTCAAAAATTTCAATAGTTCGTTTATCGGTGAGACGGCTGGTGTAGCCAGATGGGGAGGTGATAAAGCGCGGTGGGTGTCCCAAGGCGGTAGCGACCTCATTCGTCAAATGAGATCCACCGTGCACCAACACCATGCGCTGACCACTCTCAACTAAACTTTGAACATCATCACAAACGGCAGCGTAATCAATCCCTTCGCTACCACCAACTTTTACAACTAACATAAGCCTTATCTTTTCTCTCTACTCTCGTCTCTTTTCTAAATAGGATGCAACCCAACAAATCCTAAGCCAGTCGTTTCTGGCCAGCCCATCATGACGTTCATCGCTTGAACGGCCGTTCCTGACGCCCCTTTCATCAAATTATCGATGGCACTGATGACTACCAAACGATTGCTGTGAGGATCTTTCTCAAACCCAACATCACAAAAGTTGGTGCCAGCCAAGATTTTTGGCTCTGGGTAGCGGTAAATGCCACGTTTATCTTTCACGATTCGCATAAAGGGTTCATTGGCATACGCTTCACGATACAGCTTCCAAACCTCTTTTTCAGATAAATCATCATTGAGGAAAACGTGGGCTGTACAGAGAACACCGCGAACCAACTCAACGGCCGTTGCTGAAAAGTGCAGCTCAAAGTCCCCTAACGCTTGTTTCATTTCCGCTTGATGTCGATGTCCTGTTGGGGCAAAAGACCGAACCGCATTGACACGCTCTGGATGATGGCTGGCTAGGCTGTGACTGTTGCCGCCTTCGGAGGAGCCTACTTTGACTTCAATGACAGCACGCTCGATAAGGCCATGTCGTGCAAGGGGGAGTAGGGCAAGATTAACGGCCGTTGCGTTACAGCCAACGCCACTCACATAATTTGCCGTTGCTAATTCATCTCTGTAAATCTCGGGTAACCCGTAAACAAATTGCTCCAGCAATGCTGGGTTAGGATGTGCTTTACCGTACCATTGCTCATACATTTCTGCGCTGCGAAGGCGGAAGTCTGCTGATAAATCAATGATCCGAGGTGCAAGTGATGAGAAATGCTCAAACTTTTCAGACGCTCTGCCGTGTGGCAATGCCAAAAAGAGCAGATCACATGCCTCTAAATCAGCGATATCTGAAAATTTGAGTCTAATTGATCCCCGCAGATTAGGGTGTGTCGAATGAACAAATCGGCCTGCTAGCCGCTGAGAAGTCACTTGCTGAACGTCTACCTCAGGATGCCCTAATAGCAGACGCAACAGTTCCCCGCCAGCATAGCCGCTACCGCCGACAATGGATGCGCGAATCATTAGGCTGGTGCTCCATACATCATCGGTGTGCCGTTTATGTGCTGTTGGCCAACTGATTTTCCTTCACCGACAGCCAGCACATAGTCAATCATGCGCGCAGGAATATTGACCCCTGTAGGTTCGATGCTGTTGCGGAACTCCATCGTGTAGTTAACTTCATTGACCAATAAACGGCCGTCTGGCGTTTCCATCAAGTCAACAGCTACCATGCCACCTCCAACAGCTTCAGCCGCCATTTGTGACAAGCGGTCAATTTCTGGAGTAACAGGGCAATTTGCTGATTGGCCACCTCGAGCCGTATTGGTGATCCAGTGCTGAGATTGGCGCGTAATGGCACAAATGGTTTCCCCATCAATCACAAATGAGCGAATGTCTTCCCCAGGTTTGTCAATATATTCTTGGATATAAAAAATGGAATGGTGATAAGAACCCAGTGTTGCTTTGTGCTCTAAAATCGCTTCCGCTGCTTCACGATCGTTTACTTTAGCCATCAAACGTCCCCAAGAGCCAACGGCTGGTTTGAGAACGGCTGGGTAACCAAGCGCTTCAATCGCATCCACAGCAGATTCTTCTGTAAATGCGATATGCGCAATGGGAGTTGGTACATCGTGGGCCAATAGCGCCATATTGGTGTTGAGCTTGTCACCACAAATCGTTGCCACATGTGAATTATTCACGCATGGAATCCCCCAAGCCCCTAAAATTTGTAACGAAGCCAATGCACGAGAATGGCTAACGCACCGCTCTAAAATAACATCATATTGATGCCAATTTTCACGGTCATTGAGATTGAAAAAGAATTTTCGGACATCAATTAAGTCATAATCCACACCTCGTGATTCCAACTCTTTGATGAGCAATTTTTCTTCCATTCTTACTCGTGAATATAAAACCCCTACTTTCATAATGATTTCTCGCTTTTTATTAGATCTTGTTTGTAGGTTGTGCCTAAGACAGCCTAACTATTCGCCCCAATCTTCTTCAACTTCTGGTGCTAACTCAACAGTGATAGGTGATAAGCTGGTCACTTCCAATTCTGCGTCACACTCTTCGCATACTAACAATTCACCAACGATAGCATCTGCTGGAAGTTCTACGGCTGCTGCACATTCAATACATTCGATTTGATTCATTTTTATTTCTCCATTTGTTTGAGGACTACACCTCAATTGATTTAATTCTTTATGCCCTGAGGGCTTACGTGACAATAAAAAAGCGGACTTACCTGTTGGCAAGCCCGCTCGTAGAGACATCATTCTTCCACGCAAAACTCACCAATGATTGGCTTTCATCTTCTTATTCTTCTTCGTCTTGGTAACTATCAAATTTTGTTTCATTGTGTTGTTTGCGCTGAAATAAAAAACGCCCTGCCAGTTATCTGGCAGTGCGTTCATGTTCGAATCGTGTAGGCAACCGAGCCTAACCAGATAACCGTTGGGTTCCTGTTTTTGTCTTCTTGCTCTTCTTTTCGGTGCGGTTGCGCATTAAAATTTTCATGACGGCGGGGAGTATAGCAAACGGCCGTTTCTCTGTCAAAGGAAAAAAAGCATTTTGGCAGGATTGGTTTGCTTTGTCTAAATAAGACTCACTTTTTGGGAACTGAGTTCAAATAAACCAAAATATTTATTGCTTCTCACTTAGATATTTTTCATCTATTCTGTGTTATTTGCCTGTAATTTTTACTGTAGGAAAGAATTTCTAAACTATAAAAAGTGATAAATTGTTGTACACCTCCTTACTTATCACGACGAAGAGAA
>JANQSK010000028.1 GCA_028284105.1 Anaerolineae bacterium | reverse complement strand
CCTGGTGCGCCAATGACTTCTCCCGTACATTCAATGCCAATGATTCGAGGAAACGGAACGGCGCTGCCGCTGTCTCCTTGACGTGTAAAAAGTTCGGCTCGATTTAAACCAAACGCCTTGATGCGTATTCTAACTTCACCCTCTTTTGCTTCAGGTGTTGGCCACTCTTGGAGGGTGAGGGCCTCTGGGCCGCCTGCCTGATGCACAACCGCTGCACGCATAAATAAATTCTCCTATTGGATTTTTTTTAGTGTTACTTGATCATGTTCAGTGTGGTCTTTGATCTAATTCGCATTCATTTTCGCACAATTTCACACTTTTTCTATGGAAAAACGGCCGTTTTGTAAAACAATTTATCAGTAGTTAACGATTTCCTGTGTAAACTGTTGAAAATCAAACTGTAAAAGAGAGACCTATGCCAACAAGCTTGACATGCCCGAACTGCAGTGCCCCTTTACCTTCTCCATCCCAATCTAACCAAGTTTCTGTCCACTGTGATTATTGCAACAGCACGATTATTGTGCCTGAATCAGAACGGCCGTCCTCTCATGCTGCTCGTTCGTTGGATGCCGTTCAAGAAGCGAAAGTGCTAGGTCAAGTCGTGCACCTTGTCCACGCAGGTAGTAAAGATGATGCCGTCAATTTATTTTGCGACACCTTCCGAGCTAGCCAGGCAGAAGCTGAACGAGTCATTGATGCGATTGAGCGCAAAGAGACCGTTCATTTTGGTGATACCGTTTTTGCCCATCAAATTGAAACGGCCGTTGCATATTCGGAAAATCTAGAGTCGGCGAGAGGGCTTGGTGGCTGTGTTTGGCGCATCATTAGTTTAGGGATGTTGTTGGCTGTTCTTGTGGTTGTGGTTGGTGCGTTAAGAGGATCAGTGCCTCAAATTGATCAGTTTATTGGGCAAATAAGTGGATTAGTTAGCGATGACTCACCATCAGAAGCGGAACTAATTGTTCAAGAAATTGAGCGCGAGTTTTGGGGGGTAGAGCGTGTTATTGAAGAAATAAATCCTAGCGGGCGAGTTTCCATTACTGGTTTTGCTGAACCTAATTTGCAAATTGGTGGCACTGAAGGAACGGGCCCTGGCTTTTTTAATGATACACGCCAGATGGATATAGATGGTGAAGGGCTCCTTTACGCAGCTGACTTTGACAGTGGCCGCATTCAAATTTTTAATCGTGATGGTGAATTTGTTAGGCAAATTAATGTGGGAGAAGACACTAATATATCGAGCATGGTCGTGAATCGACAGGGTGTGATTTTTCTTGTTGATTTCCAAGGTATTCATAAATTTGATAATCAGACTGGGGAACGTATTGGGACACTCCCCAACAGTGGAGACCTTGGATTTATTCCTGGCATCACGATTGCTGCAGACGGGTCACTATTGGCGGCTGGCAAAGATCGTTTAATCCAATTTGATACGGATGAAGTGGTGACGCTGGAGATTCCCAATTTAGAAGAAGTGATTCCAGAGTATGATACAACGATGATTGATACGGCCGTTGATGGCAGTGGCAACATCTATATTATGGGGCAGGAAACGATTTATAAGCTGGATGAAAACGGCCGTTTTCTAGATCGCATAGGGAGCCGGGGTGAAGCTCAAGATCAGTTTCTTTCTCCGCCAACATCGATTATTGTAGATGGTCGAGGCTATCTGTACGCGGCTGACTTTTTTGGCATCAAAGTGTTTGATGCAGACGGCAGTTATTTGACTTCAATCCCCATGCAAGGCGTCATTTTCGACATGGTTGTGACCACTGATGATCAACTCATTGTGATGGATCGCAACAGCAATGAAATTCGTGGTTATGATTTGGGTGAGCTATTAGGGTCTGATGGGTAGGATAAAATCAAGGCTTCCAATCAAGATTGCTTTCAAAGAAAGTATTTCTGGTCAATTGGATTGTTCTGGGTACCCCTCTATCCAAAAAGGAGTGCACAATCTCAGATGTTTCCCCACTGGGTTGTACAGTCAGTTTACGGGTGTCGTTGATCCAAAAATATTCTAAGGCGTTTAATTGAAGTACGGCCGTTTTTTCAATACTGGGACCCCCATCATTCCAAACAAGCGTGTATAAATTGGTTGCCATATTGGGAGCATTCAGTTCTTGAGCTAAAAATTGATTGCTACTTTCGGGTAGCCATCGACCATTGATAAGCGTTAATGATTGATCGGCATGGTTGATTTTCTGTATATCCCCTGATTCAAGGTCTAAAATGTAAAGTCCAGCCTCGCCACTGTTGTTTGATCCTATTGGAACAGTTCGGTTGAAGAGAATAAAACGGCCGTTTTCCGACCAATCTGGCGCTAAATCAGCCATGTCTGAATCAGTCAGCTGAATAATTTCTCCCGAAGAAAGTCTATAAGTAAATAGATTTGGCAAGGTGGCATCTCCACCTGAAAACACAATCGTTTGGCCATCAGGTGACCAGCTTGGTGAAGAGACACGCTGAATATCGGCTGTTAACTGTTGAGGATTGTTGCCATTTTCATCCATCAAAAAAAGATCAACACCTTCGCTTTCTGTCGACACATATGCAATTTGGCTACCATCGGGGGACCAAGCCGGGTAGGTGTGATACGCATCTGCTGTGGTGAGTGGAACGGCCGTTTGAACTTCCAAATCCATTTTGTAGATCTGAATTGCATCAGGGACCTGAACAAAGCCATCCCCATTTGTGTCAATCTGTCTCGATGAAAACAAAAGCTGACCTGAATATAAAGCGTAATCAGTTGTTGGTGATGGGGGGATTGATGGGAGAGGGGTTGGCGATGGCGGTTCTGATTGACGGGCTCCTGCTGAAGGTGTTTGGATAGTTTGGGAAAGCTCATTTTGACAACCTGCTGCGATCAACACAACAAAGTAGCAAATGATGATCCATGTACGCCTCATGCGCTTATTTTTCCCACTGTGCAAAACAATGCCTTATTTTTAATTTTGTGAACGCGCTTTGACAATTTCAGCAAGTACAGAGAGGGCGATCTCTTCGGGGGTGCTGGCACCGATGCTTAACCCAATTGGTCCATGAATGGTGTTTATGATTTCATCTGTGAATCCCATTTCTTGGAGACGCGCGACACGTTTGGCATGGGTTTTGTTGCTACCTAATGCGCCAACATAAAACACAGGTTGATTGAGCACTACTTTTAGTGCCGGATCGTCAATTTTGGGATCGTGCGTTAGCAAAGCAACGGCCGTTTCACGCGTGAGCTTGATCTCTTTAAACGCTTTTTCTGGCCATTTTGAAATCAACTGATCCACATGTGGGAATCGTTCATCGCTACCAAAGGCGCGGCGTGGATCAACGACAATAGTGCGATATCCAAGCAGTTTTGCCATATGGGCTAATGCTATCGCGATATGCACGCCGCCCACCATCACTAAGGTCGGTGCTGGTCGCACTGTATCAATAAACACCTCGACTTCGTCTGTGAGCTGTACACGGGCTGGACTTTGCAATGAAAGTTCAGCTTCTTGCCCAAGCTGGTCTAATGTTGCGGTGCCCAACGTGCCGAGACTGTCGCCATCTCGCATTACTGCCAGTTGGTTTCCCAAAAGCTCCTCTGGCCCTTGGATGACGGTCAACGTTGCTCCAGCGATGTCGTTTTCAATCAGGTGACGCATATGTTGATAAACGGCCGTGTCTAATCCCTGAACAAAAACTTCAATAATGCCTCCACAGGCCAAGCCGACATCCCAAGCCGTTTCGTCAGCCACTCCATAATGGAGCAGCTTTGCTTTTTGAGCGTCTAAGGCCATCGTGCCTTCTTCAAATACAGCCCCTTCTACACAGCCGCCGCTGACAGAGCCGCTTATGGCACCATCAGGGGTAATTGCCATTTTGGCACCCGCTTTGCGAGGAGCAGAACCCCATGTTTGTACAACTGTTGCTAAAGCAATCTGTTTTTCTTCATTAAGCCAATTATTGATATCTTGAATGACTTCTTGCATGATTTCCCCAATTTTTGGAAAGCTGAATAATTTAGAACAAAGCATGCTCTAAATTTCTCAAGCGACTTCTTTTTTCTAATTATCGATAGTTCTCAACCCCGATTCGCGGACACGTGTCGAAGAGTGGACAGGTGGTGCATAACGGCCGTTTTCCTACGCAGATATGCTTTCCAAATCCAACCAATAATCGATTTATATCAATCCAATATTGTTGAGGCAACCGTTCCATCAAAGCCGTCATCGTTTTCTCAGGTGTGGTCGTATCAACAAGCCCCCAACGGTTCGTTATGCGATGGACATGCACATCGACACTAATAAACGGCATACTGCAAGCGATTCCCAAAGCCAAGTTGGCACATTTGGGGCCTACGCCTTTGAACGAAAGCAGAAGGTCTCGGTCACAGGGGAGTTCGCCATCATATTTTGCCACTACTTCTTTGGCGATTGCATGAATCGT
>JANQSK010001284.1 GCA_028284105.1 Anaerolineae bacterium | reverse complement strand
AGACGTACGCCTGCTAAAAGGTGATCTTCATCAAGATATTCTGGGTGTTCGAAACGGATGTGGTCGGTTAAGGCATCATGCGCTTGATAATGACCTAATAACCAGCTAATAAGCGCTGGATCAGGTGATAAGGCTTGATTGAGCAGCGGTGCATTCGGCACGCCAGGTACGGCCATCTTCTTCAAAAGCTCAAATCGAAAAAGAGGAGCATCGTCATCAAAGTATGGCAGCATTAACAGCCGGTCTGGACCGGGCTGGCAAAGCAGGTCGAGAACAAGATTGATAGACGGCCGTTTACGCGTCGCATCATCAAGAAGATAGCCATAAAGACGTTCATACCGTAAATCAAGTGCAGGGGCGACGGCGATTAGCAGCATGTCCACTTCAAATGGTGACAATCCAAACAGTTCTGCTAAATAGCTAAGTCGTGGTAATTCATGGGGATTCTGTTCAAGTAATTTTTGGATGTGCACATCTGTATTTTCAAGCGTACGTGTATAGGCACCATCTTCTCCATCAGGGGGAGGGGCAACCATGTGCCGCCAGTGAGTTCCAAACGGTTGTTTGAGCAACGCCTCAACTTCTGCATCGGAAATATATTGACCCCGAAGCAAATCTGCAGCGTTTTGGTTTGCCATTTGCCAGCGACGCACCTCGCGATGAATGAGAACATCGACACGCATCAACATCATTTGCAAATGTTTGAATGAAAGATCTATTTGAAGTGGAGCTTGTGTAGTTGCTTGCATTAAAATTTATGATTAGTAACCAATTTTTCAGCAGTTAATTACTAATCTCCTTGTCTTTGTTGTCGGTGTAAATGAAGTGCAGATTGAAATCGCTCTTCTCCCCATCGGGGCAGCAGGGAGTCCAAAATTAAATTAAACTGTTGCCCAATTTGTGGAGATAGATGACGGGAAAGTGTACCTTTGCACGTTAGCAAAACATCAAGCACCCCAGCATCATCTTGAAGTTGCTCTCGAGCAAGGGCGCTGATAACGCAGGCGACGAGATAGGTAAGGTAGCGATTGATTTCTGTTGACTGTAGGGCTGATTGGCGAGCCGCTTCGGCTTGTGTAACGGCCGTTTCCCACGCATGATTCATAAACGATTCAGCTGCCTGTTCCAACTGAATCGAAGCAATAAGGTCTATCTTGCCCAGATTCAGGGCACGACTAAGTAAATCCGAAAATGGATCAGCAGCTTGTGTTTTTTTTGTGGATAGGGCTTCAATTTCAATTTCAATTTCAATAAGTAGCTCAGGTTGGTCGCTTGCAAGTTTGGCAGCATGTTGAAGTAAGGCGGTGGCTTTATTGGTTTGATAAGCCAGCATATAAATAGCTGCACGACGACGCAATCGGATGATTTTTTGATCGGGAGTCAAATTTTCAAGATCACCAATGGCTGATAAAGCGCCTTCAACATCTTGCGCTTGTATCTTAAGGACCGCCAAGGCCTGCCTTGCTTTTTCAACGCCGCTGCTGTTGTTTGCCATGGTGTATAGCTCAATGGCTTGTTTGAATGCTTTCTGAGCTGCAGTTCGTTTGCGCGGCATTTCTTGCAAGGCAGTGCCTTGGGCGTAAAAAAGATGAGCAGAAACGGCCGTTTTATCCGCTTTCATGGCCAATTGGGCTGCTTGATCATACTGTTTGGCTGATTGTTTCCACTTTTCATGCTGAAAGAGAATTAACCCTAAACGGCCGTGGAGTTCAACCACCTTTGGGATATCACCTGTGACTTGGAAGGCATGGATTTGTTCTTGGAATTGCTGTTGAATTTGGTCAATGTTTTGCATGAAATATCCTAAAAATCGAACTCGTCGTCTTCGTCATCTTTTTCGAAATCTTCCGATAAATATTCGCCTTCAAGCTTGCCCATATCTTCTTGCTCATCATAAACAGACCATTGGCCAAAATCATCGTCGCTTTCTTCACCCTCTTTCTTATCTTTATCTTTATCTTTATCGTCGCCGCTTTCCTCTTCGTTATCTTTGTAATGCTGCTTGAGCTCAGCTTCGATATCAGCAAAGATTTCTTCTCGGGTGTCACGCCATTGGGCCATCCAATCAACAGAGTCATTCACTGCTTCCGTTCGATCATTCATCAATCGTTCCTCTTCTTCTTGGAGCGTACTCTTCGTATCGTCGATGGCGTCTTTTTCTTCTTGAAGCGCATCAATGCCTTCTTGTGCTTCATCTTGTTTTGGCATCAAGAAATCATCAGTCTCATCGAGGGTGTCCTCAGAAACCTTGGCATCAGCATCAGCCTGTTTGGTGTCAGTGGTGCGTTTGTCCGCTTCGGCCGTCCCTTTGTTTGTGGCATCAATAGAGGCGTTTGAAGTTTCAATTTGCTGATCAGGTCCTTCTTTGAGTTTGTTTTGTTGATCCCCATTGGTACCCTGGCCGCTTTTCTTGATTGGTCCCATAAAGAATTTGATGAAGTTAACAATCATTCCGGCAAGTCCCTTGAGCTGGGTACCTTCGTTCTTGCTTTTGTCGCTTTCTTTGTTGGTGTTGGTCGTTTGCCCTTTAAGTTCGGCCTGTTTGTCAAGCTTTTGAGAAATATCCTTTTTGTGCGGCTGCATCGCTTCTTTGTTATCAGCAACGACATCCTTTTGAGCTTGGAAGACTTTCTTTTGGTCTTCTGCGACCTCTGAAGCAGCGTTAATTTCTTCTGTTTGATTATCGAGTCCCAACCGTTGACGGCGTAAATGCATGATTGCAACGGCGTTGGCATCCATTCTTTTACGAACGTCGTTTTCAGGCGTGGCGCCGTATTCAGCCAAAGGAGGTGGTGGGAGTTCCTCTTTTCGCTGTTCAAGACGTTCAATGGCCAAATCTGACACATCTGGAATGCCATATTGAGCCAGGAATTTTTGCTTATAGTCCGCTTTATCTTCCGCTTTCATATCGGCTGAGTTTTCAATACTGAATGGGCTAACACGTGGGTCTTCCATCTCATCCGCACCGATAAGCATCTGTTCTGCTTGACGTTCTTCTTTGTATTTATCCGAAATGCCAGGACGAATATTTTCACGCGCAGACTGATTCATACCCTTGGTGTGACGAAGCAGCTTGGCTTGGCGATCCATTAACTTTTCGGGGTCTGATTCGTAGTAGAGCATGTCAATGACGCGGAACGCAATGGCGACAGGTCGTAGGATTTTGATGATTTTGTTGATTTGGAAGACGGTCATGCTCATTGGGCTAAACACGGCCGTTACGGCATTCACCACAGGCACTGCCCATTTAAACATGTAACCAATAAATGGCAGCTTAGCCATCGCCGCAAAAATTCTTGAAACGATGTACAGCACATCAAAAATAATGCGCAGCACATTAACCACATTTCGAACCAGCTCTAAAAGACTAATAATGACTTCAATGGCGCTAGCGGCTCTAGCCCAACCGCTTGCGCCGCTTTCAAAGATTCCTCCAAATCCTTCACCAATATCTTTGAAATTTTTCTTAAAGGCATCTTTTGTTTGACCAAACCACTCAATGGGACCCTTGCTGTAAAAAGAGTCACCAATAGCGTTGTCGCCGCCGTATGGAATGGTGTCAGCAATGACGCCAACGGCCATATTGTGTGGGCTGAGGAAAT
>JANQSK010001282.1 GCA_028284105.1 Anaerolineae bacterium | reverse complement strand
TGTCTGGAACACCCCGTTTCTACTTTGGAAATTCAGGAACAGAAGCTGTGGAAGCGGCAGCAAAATTAGCAATGTACCATACACGCCGCACCCAATTCATTAGCTTCCTAGGTGGTTTTCACGGCCGTACTATGGGCTCCCTCTCCTTTACAGCCAGTAAATCCGTACAATCTGCGCACTATCCCAATGCATTAACTGTTCACCACGTACCATATCCCAACCCGTATCGTCCAAGAATGGTTGGGAATGGTGGGCAAGCCATCATCGATTATATCGAGAATGAGCTGTTCCGTGTGAAGGTCGATCCATCAGATGTGGCTGGCATTTTAGTTGAAGCCGTCCAAGGTGAAGGTGGCTATATCGTACCTCCAGAAGATTTTGTGCCAGCCCTTCGCCAGCTTTGTGATAAATACGGCATTTTGCTCATTGCAGATGAAGTTCAATCGGGTGTGGGTCGTACAGGTAAATGGTGGGCGATTGAACATGATAATGTTGAACCAGATATCGTCTGTTTCGCTAAAGGAATTGCCAGCGGGATGCCTTTAGGTGGCATTATGGCTCGTGAATCGATTATGACATGGGAACCTGGCGCTCATGGTTCTACTTTTGGTGGGAATCCAGTTGCTATGGCTGCAGCAAATGCAACCCTTGAAGTGATTGAAGAAGAGAATTTACTCCCTCACGCAGCTAAAATGGGCTCTTTCATTGTGGATCGCTTACAAAAAATGCAAGCAAACTATCCGCTAATGGGTGATGTACGAGGTCGTGGCTTAATGGTTGGTATCGAAGTCGTTAAAGATCCACAAACCCGTGAATATGACCATGATTTAAGAGACGAATTAATTCAAGTTGCCTTTAAAAATGGGTTGCTCACATTGCCTTGCGGTGAAAGCACATTACGCTTTATTCCGCCATTGAATACACCTCAAGAAATTATCGAAGAAGGGCTAGCCAAATTTGAGAAGTCGTTGGCTGAAGTGACGGGAAAAGCGGCATAAACTTTAATCGACACTTTTCATAATTCATTTGCCAATTCAATATCAGGAATTGATGGAATTTTTTACTTTAATTATTAGTCATTCTGTTAATTGCTGATATTTTTGTAAAATGGGTTTGAAAACGTATCTATTCTCATTCAATGAGCTTTGACTATTTCAATAGAGAAATGCAAACCATTCTGTCCTGCGTAATCACTTATAGATAATGGAACTGACCGATTTAACGGATGAGCAATTAATGGCTCATATTATCAACCGTAATCATGACGCCCTTGAGGTCGTGTATGATCGCTATGCCGCCATCGTCATGGGGGTTGCTTTTCGCATCCTTCAAAATCGTCAGTCCGCAGAAGAGGTTGTTCAGGAGACCTTTTGGCGGGTGTGGGACCGAGCATCAAGTTTTGATACCCATCGGGGACAATTCAAAAGTTGGATGTTTAGCATTGCGAGACGGTATGCCATCGATCTCACAAGGCGAGCCAAGGTTCGGCCAAAAACGGCCGTTAATGAAACCGAAGCCGAGATGATGCTAAAAGCCCCTTCATCCGAGAATGTAGCCGAAGCTGTCCTTAGTGGCATCGAACGGGAGCAAGTCAAAGAAGCAATCAAATCATTGCCACCTGATCAATCACAAGTTATTCAGATGGCTTACTATGAGGGGCTAACTCGAAAGGAAATTGCCACAGCAACCCAAACTCCTGTCGGTACAATTCATACAAGAGCCCGATTAGCCCTTAAAAAGCTAGAATCAGTGCTCAAAAAACGGGAGGAGGCCGCTTGAAATCATGACAGAACATATTGAAGATCTCTTTCCGTTTTATGCGATGGACGCCTTAACGGAAGAGGAAAAACAAGAAGTAGATACCTATATTAAAGCCAATCCTGATGCAGAAGCGCGGCTTCAAGCATTTTTAGATTCTGCGGAGCTCATTCCGTTTGAAAATGAGCCAATGGTTCCGTCTCTTGAAGTAAAAGATGCTTTGATGGCTCGTGTGAAGAAAGAGGCACAGCCTAAAGTAGATACTCAACAACCTACCAAATCCACTTGGCAAAGGCTTTGGGAAGCTCTGTTTGCGCCAAAAGCACCGGCTATTTTCGGCCCAGCTGTACCTGTTTTACTGGGACTACTCATTTTTGCCTTTTTCCGCAACAGCGGCATGGTTCGGCAGTTAAACGACACGATCACTGAACAGCAAGGCGCTATTACTGAATTACAAACTGAATTAGAAAATCAACGAACGACAATAGATACACAATTAGCAGATATTGAGACACAACAGATTCAGCTAAATGATCAACAAATTGCGCTTTCAATTTACACGGCCGTTAATGCTCAAACAATCGCTATCGACAACACGGGTGTGCAACCTGACGCAGCTGGCAAACTGACCTATGATCCAGATAGTGGCCGTGCCATTTTGGATGTTATTGCGCTGTCAGACGATCCCAGCACTGTTTACCAACTTTGGTTTATTCAAGGGGATACGCCCATTTCAGCCGGCGTATTTGATGTTGATGCAGCCGGTAGTGAACTATATGTGGTGAATACGGCCGTTCCTGCAAACTTTGACGCCATTGGCGTTTCAATTGAGCCTCCAGGCGGCAGCGAACAACCAACAGGGGATATTATTCTTATTAGTACAAGCAGCTAAACAAGACCATCAATAGCCTCGTTTTACATCATATTGATGGTCAATATCCTCCTTCAAATCCTCCCCGTTTCAACCAATTTCAAAATTCTTCCAAATTCAATGAATGCAAAACAAATCACGCTGCGTAATCCTCTATAGCGCAACGTAATGGGACTAACCAAGCCAAAGAAAAGGTTCGTCATATTACAAAAATGGATGGCCATCCTAGAAATTTTTCGCTCTAACGGATCTGCTCCATTAGGAGACAGACCCAATTTCAGTCAACAAATTTTTTAGGAGATTTTCAAAAGATGAAAAAGTTAAGCAAGACATTGATTTGGTGCCTCGCAGTAATAGCAATGGTTATTGGCTTTGCTGCCCAAAATATCGGCGCAGCAGACCACCTCGATGCACCTTTGGTGCAAGCAGACGGCCGTACTGATATCAACGATATCTATGCCTTCCAATCCCCATCAAACCCTGATAACGTCGTCATGATCATGACCGTCAATCCTGCAGCGGGTGTCATCAGCGGTGACACCTTCCGCCCCAATTCAGCCTATGAATTCATGATTGATGAGACAGGTGACAGTAAAACGAATGCACAATATGAAATCCGTTTTGGCAGCGTCAAAGCAAATGGAGAACAAAGCATTCGCCTACGCCGTCGTGATATTGGCCAAGGTGGCTTTGTAACGCTTGCGACTGGTAGCACAGGTGAACACCTCTCAGTAAATGGAGGTGGCTATTTAACAGCAGGCACCTACGATGATCCATTCTTCTTTGACCTTGTCGCCTTCCAAGATCAAGTTTTGGGTGCAGGTGGCAGTCGTGCCTTCTGCGATGGACAAGAAGTCGACTTCTTTGCTGGTTTAAACGTTAGCGCTATCGTTTTAGAAGTACCAAGAAGCAGCTTTGACTCAGATAACATCGGTATTTGGGGACGCACACGCGTCAATGGGCCACAAGTTGACCGCATGGGTCGCCCTGCTATCAACACCGTTTTGATTCCATCTGGCCAAAAAGATGCTTTCAACCAAACAGCTCCAGTTACAGATGTCGCTAATTGGCAACAAACTTTCAGTGACACAATGCTCTTTTTGAGCGGTCTTGATGGAACCCCTTATTCACAAGCTGAAGCAGACGGTATTGCGGCTGTATTAGCGCCCGATATCTTGACCATTGATACTTCTAACCCTGCTGGCTTTAACAGCGGTCCCTTAAACGGCCGTCAACTTGCAGACGATGTCATCGACCTTGAATTGGTTGTCGTAACCGGCGGTTTCTTTGGTGGTAGCGCCGTGCTCTCAAGCGACTGCGTTGATGCCAACGATGTCCCCTTCTCAGCCAATTTCCCATATCTAGCACCAGCCCACTAATTTTTCAAAATGTAGCATGATGTGATATTTGTAGATGGCAAAGTCATCTACAAATATCACATCCTTTGGCCTCTATTCCATATCAGAACTCTCTGATGAATAGGGGCTTTTTTACCGTGTTCTGAAGATGGCGTTTCTCTTGATTCGCGCTAGCGGATCGGATTTATTAAGGAAAGTTGGATGTAATTAAAATCAGGATAGTTTATACACAATGAGAGCGGCATAAAGGTTGTAAAGCACGGGGCCTTTTTCTAAGTCGAGCCCGGTCAGCTGCTCAATACGATGTAGTCGTTTAATGAGGGTATTGCGATGAATATGAAGATCAACGGCCGTTTTTGCCAGCGACAATCGATTCTCCAAAAATAGCTCAACCGTCTTGATCAGTTCAGCCTGATGTTTTTGATCATACGCCACAATCGTAGCGACATGTGTCATAAAATGGTTGTTGTTAATTTGTTGAGGGGTTAGATGGTTGAGCCAATGATGAAGTCCAAGGGTGTTAAAGGGATAAACGGCCGTGTTTTGTGCCATACGCTTTCCAACTTGCAAAGCCTCACGCGCTTCCAAATAACTTTGTCGAACGTGAGCTGGTGTTGCCTCTTGATACGCTTGCCCTACCCCAATCGACATATCCCACTCAGGATGATGCAAGATTTCTAATATGGCTTTTGCAATCTGCACGCCGTAACTTGTTTCCCCATTCGCAAGCATCAGCACCAATTGATCGTTATGCCATGCCTTTAACCCCATATTTTTTGATTCGATTTGCCATAGTTCAAGCGCTTTACTTACAGACTGCTGTGACCCCCCATCAGAAGAAACGCCATTAATCAACAAAATCTGGCGAGGTTGATCGAATTGATAATTTAAGCGTTCAGCCTGCCGCATCAGTTGCTCATCATCTTGTCCCTGAAGCAGGTTGCCAAAAAAATCACCGCTAAGCGCATAGCGTGCCTCACGGGCCGCCTTGTCTTTAAGCATTATTAGTGCAGCAGCCGTAATGCCTTGTTCAATGATTAATTCATCAATTGGATTTCCAAGGGGTTCATTGGAGATAATCCACATCGTGCCGTGGATCGTTTGATCAATGATAATGGGCGCAATAATACGGCCGTTTGTCATGCCAATATCAGGGATGGGTTTAACAAAAAGTGGCTTTCGCTCTTTCTCGATTTTGTGATAGACACGCTGATCAATCAAACCTTGGGTGAGGTTACGAGATGAACGGCCGTATTGTACACTTTGAAACCGAGCCGCATCGACCTCACCCATCTGTACATCTGCAATGATATAGTAAGCAGGATCTTCAATACAGACTGACTTTTTGAGCAGAAAAGCCATCTCCTGCACCAAATCTGGCAGTTCACCCCCTTCTAGCATTAGTTTGGTAAACCGCTGATTTAATTCAAACGATTTTTTCAAAAGTTCCAATTGATCCATAACCATTTCAACTATATTCGCATCAATTCGTGTTTCAAAATGATTGTGATTATTTCCCAATCACACCGATAATTTCAGGTCCTCAAGTACAATGCCCAATTTTATCCCCGTGCTAAACTCAACCAACTTGAAGGTAGTTATTTAAATCACAAACCCACAAGGAGACCCCTCATGTCGACACAAATCACCGGCAAGCATCGTTCGAAAATCGGCGCAATTCAAAAACCCTCTAAAGAAACAATTGAATATGCGAAAACATTAAACCTCCATGATTTAGGTCCTGGCGATCTTGCTGTTGGCGAGTGGCAGGCGGCTGGTTTAGAGTTGCCCGATCAACCTACTATACGTCGATACAGGCTAAGTCGCGTGCGCGAATTTCTACGAAAATTTGATTATGCGGGCATCGTTCTTTTCGATCCGCTAAACGTTCGATACGCTACCGACAGCACCAATATGCAGTTGTGGGTAACGCATAATGCAGCGCGCTATGTTTTTGTGCCGACTGAAGGCCCCGTCATCATGTTTGACTACCATGACACTAAATTCCTCAATAGCCATAGTGAAGTAATTGATGAAGTGCGCACAGCGACCTCATGGTTTTATTTTGTCGCAGGGGATCGCTATGCTGAACAAGCGCAAAAATGGGGTGCTCAAATCGCAGATTTGGTCCAGCAATATGGCGGTGGGAACACACGTCTGGCTTTAGATCGCTGTAATTACGAAGGCATTGAAGCACTACAATCACACGGTCTGTCAATCCATAATGGGGAAGAGCTGATGGAGCTAGCTCGCGCCGTTAAACATGATGAGGAAAT
>JANQSK010001270.1 GCA_028284105.1 Anaerolineae bacterium | reverse complement strand
ATGGTGAGGTGCTTCGCAATGACATCAATGATGTCATCTTTAATCTCAGCCAATAACCCTGGCGACACATTTGAGCGATCGTGGATGAGCACCATTTGCAATCGCTCTTTAGCCACCGAGCTGCTTCTAGATTTTGTACCGAATAACCGTTCTGTCCAATTCATACTGTTCTCCTTGTTGGCTACAGTTTGATCTGCGTGTAACCAAAGGATTTTCTTAGGAGCGGCTAAAGAAACCACTAACACGATCTAAAAGCGATGTTTTTGCAGTTAGATCAATAAATTCGATGTTATGCCCTTCCACACGTTTGGCAATATTAGTAAAGGCTTGGCTTGCACTTTGTCCATTTGCGCCGCTCATGGCGACGGGGGTGCCTCGATTGCTTCCAATGAGGATGGATTCATCTTCTGGGATGATACCGATGATGTCTACCGCTAGAATGTCAATGACATCGTCCACGGATAGCATTTCACCCCGCTCAACCATATTTGGCTTGATGCGATTGATGATGAGCTTAGCTGGGCCTTTTTCTTCTGCTTCAATCATGCCAATAATGCGATCGGCATCTCGCACAGCCGACACTTCCGGATTTGTCACAACGAGAACGCGATCTGCTGGCGTGATAGCATTTTTGAAGCCACGCTCGATGCCCGCAGGAGAGTCAATGATAATGTAATCCATCCCTTCATCTCGAAGCTGATTGCAAACAAGCATCATGTCTGATGGAGAAACGGCCGTTTTATCACGTGTCTGTGCGGCTGGGATAAGATACAAATCGGATTGGCGTTTATCTTTAATCATAGCTTGACGTAGTCGGCATCGTCCTTCGATCACGTCAACTAAATCATAAACGATACGATTTTCGAGGCCCATCACCACATCAAGGTTGCGCAACCCAATATCGGCGTCGATAGCAACCACTTTCTTGTTTTGCATGGCTAAGGCGGAGGCAAGATTTGCCGTAACGGTTGTTTTGCCAACACCACCTTTACCAGATGTAATTGTAATCACTGTGGTACTCATATCGTTCTCCTATACATACTTAATCTACTCAGTGACCCTTTTTTGATAGGCCCTTCGGTTGCCAAGGCTCAGCGACGATTTGACCGTTTCGGATAGTTGCTTGCTCTGGAATAACGGCCGTTTGCTTTTCATCAGGTGCGATAGCAATTTTGTCTGCAATGCGGAGTTGTGTTGGATTGAGGACAAGCGCACAAATAACTGCCGTTTCATCACCCATGGCCCCTGCGTGCACTAATCCACGTAAACGCCCCCACACAATCACATCACCACCGGCTGTAATTTCAGCACCGGGATTGACATCTCCAATGATGACAATTGACCCTTCAGCATGAAGAGATTTTCCAGAGCGTATGGTTTCTTTTAAGATAATATTTTCTTGATAGATAGGGTCAGAGGCGGGCTTTGTTGATTGTCGTTGGGGTAATTGTTTGCCATTTAAATCAGTTTGGCTACCACCTAGTCGGGTGCCCAGCTCCAATTTTCTTGCTGCATCACGAGTGTCTTCATGTTCACTTAACACGGACCACAATTCAACGCCATAGCGAGATAAAATCGTTGAAATTTCAGCGATGTGACGGCTGTTTAATTTCATCGGGCCAACATCGATTGCAACCCGGCTTCCTTGAATAAAGGCCTGCTTCTCTGGTAGGGATTGTTCAAGCTGGTTTAAAAACTCAGCATAGGTGAGAGTGCCCAAAGAGATGAGTAAACCATCGTTAACACCTTTAATTTGAAGTTGGTTCATCGCTTGTTGAATCATTAATTGTCCTAATGCGGGATAATACAACAAAACCTATTGTTGAAATAATACAACAAAGAAGGGGCGATTGCAACCATCAATTCAAAAAAACGATGTTTTAAAATTGATTTCTAACCTTTGAGATCACAATAACTGGCGATAGTTAAAATTCGCTATGTTGATTTTGCTCACATTCATTTATTTTGATTGTATAGATAACTGTCTTCAGTTTGAAGTCAATTTAGGTGGGCGAGCATCATGGAGCAAACTTTAGTCCCTGAGTTTGTATTATCAAAACACGAAAATGGTATTGAAATTGGTGAATTTAAAGCAGCCACGCTGTTTGTAGATATTTCTGGTTTTACTAAGCTAACTGAAACGTTTCTGATTCATCACCGAGAAGGTGCTGAAGCATTGACTGTTGCACTTCAACAAATCTTTAGCCCACAAATCAAAATTTTATATGAACGTGGCGGCTTTATTCCTTTTTTTGCTGGTGATGCCTTTATCGCGATTTTCCCTTATGATGACGAGGATTTTGGTGAGAAGACCGCCCATCTTCAAGCAATAAAAACGGCCGTTGAAATCCAAAATTATGTGTGCCATGTAGATAATCATCGAATGATTGATACAAAACACGGAACATTTGGATTTGGCGTTACGATTGGGTTAGCTTTTGGGAATATTCAATGGAGCCTTCCAGGACTTGATGATCAAAAATCATTTTATTTTCGAGGAGAAGCCATTGAGGGATGTTCAAATGCCCAAACAAAAGCAAATACGGGTCAGATTGTTCTTCATCATTCAATAAAAGAACTTGTGCCTGAAAAGCTTCAACTGGAATCGACTGATGATGAAGACTATTATCTCTTAATCAATCGCGATCTGGATGTTGAAAAGGTTGAGATTCAGGAACAAACGGCCGTATATGAAAACATTCATAGCTTTGTGCCTCCCCAAGTATTTCATCTTCAAGTTAATGAATTTCGAGAAGTAAGCACCGTTTTTATCTCTTTTGATGCCCCTGACGATGCCCAAGAATTTAACCAGTTTGTATCGCAGGTCACCGAGTTACTCAATCAATTTGGCGGATATCTCAATCAAATTGATGTAGGTGATAAAGGAAGTCTTTTTGTTATCTTGTTCGGTGCACCAGTCGCTTATGAGAATAATTTGCATAGAGCTGCTGGATTTTTACAAAAAATGCTTGAACGTGACTTCTCCGTCAGGTGGCGAGCTGGAATGACTTATGGATTGTTATGGGCAGGTATTCGCGGGGGTGATAAGCGAACGGAATATGGGGTGGTTGGGAATGAAATCAACCTTGCCGCACGATTGGCTCTTAAAGCAGACTGGGGACAAATCTTAGTTAGTGATGTCGTTTATCGTGAATTAAAAAATTCTTATCTGTTCTATTCACTTGGAAACTTTAAACTTAAAGGCAAATCAGCGGAAATTCCGATCTACCTGTTTGTGTATCGATATGATTCTGTTGATTATCATGACTATGAAGGGAAGATCATTGGGCGGGATACTGAGCTTAAGCAACTCGAGCAAGTTGCTGGTGAGGTATTTACTCAAAAACAAGCCCAAATGATTCTTATTCATGGGGATATTGGTGTTGGGAAAACGCGCTTGATCTTTGAATTACGGCGTAAGATATTGTATCGATATTTTCCTCAATCGTTTTATTGTCAGGCTGATGAACTTCAACAAACCTCTCTTAATCCTTTTAGGCGGTTTCTACGGAACTATTTCGGATTGAAACCTGATTTTACAGTTGAAGATAATAAAAATGCTTTTAACCAGCAGTTTGACTATTTGATTACTCAAATGCGCGAAGGCGTTGATAATTCACAAAGTCAAATCATAGAGTTAGAAAGAACACGCTCAATTATTGGGGCGATGATGGGACTTTACTGGCCAAATTCGCTCTATGAAAATCTTGAACCTGAGCTGCGTTTTGACAATACAATTAGCGCTTTTACAAACTTTTTAAGAGCAACATCGATGATTCGTCCCATTATTTTACATTTAGAAGATGCACAATGGTTGGATGATGATTCAAAAGTGTTGTTTAAATCTTTAACCTATGCCCTCAAAGAGAATCCAATACTTTTTGTTGTTACTTCTCGTTTTTTAGATGCGGGGCAGAAAGTGAAGTTTGACTTCAACCCAGCAATCAAATCAATTCCAGTGGAATTAAAGTCGCTTGAGCATGATGATGTTGAATTGCTTGCAAACGAATTAATGAAAACGGCCGTTACTAAAGAAGTTGCCCAGTTTTTAACAGAAAAAACGAATGGGAATCCATTCTTTATTGAACAACTGTTGGCAGATTTGCGAGAACGAGGCGCGTTAAACTTTAATGGTGAAGAGAATTTATCTGAACAGATTTTGAATGTCATTAATATTGAAGATATTCCCACATCAATCAATACTCTCCTTCTTTCAAGACTTGATCGTCTTGATCAAAATATTAAACAGATTATTCGTTCAGCCTCTGTGCTTGGCAATCGATTTGAAATTGCCGTTCTTAAAGAGCTCGTTGAGTCACCTTCACAGTTTGAGCAACTCGTACGGGTAGCTGAGATTCATCAAATCTGGTTCTCAGTCAATAATGGAACTTATCAATTTAAAAATGCATTGCTTAGAGACGCTTCTTATGCGATGCAACTTAAATCCAATACGCGTGAGCTTCATCGATTAGCTGCATTAGCGATAAAAAAGGTGCATTCAAATGAGATTCAGCGTTTTTACGGCGAATTGGCATTTCATGCGCGTCATGGAGAGCTGCTTTCTCAAGCGGTCGAATGGTATAACTTAGCGAGTGCTGATGCGCAAAGCCGCTTTGCGAACAGTGAAGCGTTAAATTACATTGCCATCGCCTTAGAGCTGATAGACGATCAAGATATTGACCTT